>JANPMZ010000414.1:0-4789 GCA_031427195.1 Nitrospirota bacterium | reverse complement strand
GGCCTCGGTCATGACGCAGATGGCTTTCTGTGTTTTCGGGAAAGCGATCACGTCGCGGATGGAAGTGGCGCCTGTCAGGATGGCCGTGAGCCGGTCGAGCCCGAAGGCCAGGCCGCCGTGGGGCGGCGCGCCGAACTCGAGCGCTTCTAGCAGGAACCCGAACTTCTTGCGCGCGTCCTCTTCGGCGATGTTCAGCAGCCCGAACATCTGCGACTGGACCTCGGAACGGTGAATGCGGATGCTGCCGCCGCCGATCTCGGAGCCGTTCAACACAATATCATAGGCCCTGGCTCTGACCTTGAGCGGGTCGGTTTTCATGAACTCCAGGTCTTCTTCCCGGGGCGCGGTAAAGGGATGGTGCATGGCGTCGTAGCGCTTCTCCTCGGGATTCCACTCCACCAGCGGGAAGTCCGTGACCCAGAGGAAATTGAACTTATTCTCGTCAATGAGCTTCAACCGCTTGCCCAGGAGCAGCCGCAGATAGCCCAGTGTTTCCGCCACGATCTTCGGGCTGTCGGCAATGAACATCATGAGGTCGCCCGGCTTTGCGTTGAGCCTGCGCGCAATCTCCTGCACCTGGCCGTCCTTGAAGAACTTTGCGATCGGCGATTCAAAGCCGGCATCGGTCACCTTGATCCAGGCCAGTCCCTTTGCCCCGAAGAGCTTTGCCTCGTTCGTGAGGTCGTCCACCTCTTTGCGCGAAAGGCCTGCCATCTTCGGCGCTGCGAAGCCCCGCACCTGGCCGCCCAGTTCCACTGCCTGGAGGAAGACCTTAAAGTCGGAGGCTTGTGCAATGTCCGAGATGTCTTTTAGTTCGAGTCCGAAACGGGTGTCGGGTTTGTCCGATCCAAAGCGGTCCATGGCCTCGTGGTAGGGAAGCCGCGTGAAGGGGCGCTGCAGTTCAATGCCCTTGACCGCTTTAAAGACCACGGCCAGCAACTCCTCCATGAGCGAGATGACGTCGTTCTCCTCCACAAAGGACAGCTCAAGATCGATCTGGGTGAACTCGGGCTGGCGGTCCGCGCGGAGGTCCTCATCGCGGAAGCACTTCACGATCTGGTAATAGCGCTCGAACCCGGCAACCATCAGGATCTGTTTAAAGAGCTGCGGCGACTGCGGCAGCGCGTAAAACATTCCGGCATTGACCCTGCTCGGGACCAGATAGTCCCGCGCGCCCTCGGGCGTGCTCTTGGTCAAAAAAGGCGTCTCGATATCGATGAAGCCATGGTCGTCGAGGAAGCGCCGCACGGTCTTGGTGATGGTGTGGCGCAGCATCAGCACCTTCTGGAGGCTGGGCCGCCGAAGGTCCAGGTAGCGGTATTTGAGCCTGAGGCTCTCGGCCACATCGGTTTCGTCCTCGATCATGAACGGCAGGGGTTTTGACGGGTTCAGGACCGTAAGGGTGTTCACGAGCACTTCGATCTCGCCCGTGGGGAGCTTAGGGTTGAGCGTGTTTTCCGGCCGGGGAGCAACCTTGCCGGTGATGGCGATCACGAACTCGCTTCTGATATCATGGGCCAGCGTGTGCGCGTCAGCGGACGTCTCGGGATTAATGACCACCTGGGTGATGCCGGTGCGGTCGCGGAGGTCGATGAACACGAGCCCGCCGTGGTCACGCCGGGAGTTGACCCAGCCCATGAGCGTCACGTTGTAGCCTACATCTTTTTTGAGCAATTCTCCGCAAGTATGCGTCTTTTTTTGTGATTTCACAATGCCACGCCCCTTCTTGTATTGATGCAAAACAGGCTGGATAATAGCATTCCACACGCTGAAAAGTCAAGTGAACTATGGGCTTTCTGCGCCGTGGTGCCGGTGGTTTTATGGCGAGGGAGGAGGTCAAACAGGCAATCCACCGCGGAGGCGCTGAGACGCGGAGAACGGCAAAGTGAAATTAATAAGGATTTTCTCTGCGCCTCTGCGTCTCCGCGGTTCAATTCCCCGTATTGCGGTTCAATGAATATTCTATGGTGCTTGACTTAGTTATATTCCTCATGATCATCCCCGAACACATGGTGGATGATCTCCCAGGAGGTCTCTTCAATGGACTTGTTCGTCGTGTCAAGGACCTTCCAGCTCTGGTGCCTCCTGGCCAGGTCCCGGACATATTCGACTTCGGCGAAGACCTTCCGGAGATCGCTGTAGCTCGGTTTGAGGCCGGAATTTTTCTGGCGCACTTTTCGGATCTTCTGGAGGACCTCGGGGTTGATGTTGAGGCAGATGATCTTGTGCTGGTCGATTTTAAAAAGCTCCTCAGGCAGAGCAATGCCCGGAACGATGGGGACGTTGGCGACCTTGTACCCCTCCTGAGCCAGGAAGAACGAGGTCGGCGTTTTGGACGTTCGTGAAAGCCCGATGAGCACGATATCCGCTTCCTTGAGCCGTTCAGCGCCTCTGCCGTCATCGTGGCCGAGGGTGTATTCTATGGCGTCGATGCGCTTGAAATAGCGCTCATCGACCTTTCTGAGCAGGCTCGGGGTTTCGAGCGGCTCCAGTTTCAGGTAGGACGAAAGCGTGTTAATGAGCGGGCCCAGGATATCGAGGTGGTAAATATTGTTCTTCGCGCAGTACGCCTCGGTAAAGTCGCGCATCTCCTTTTTGACAAAGGTGAAGGCGATGAGGGCTTTGTCCGATTTCGATTGATCGAGGAGCTTTTTGAGCCCGGCCTTGGAGTCGACATCGTGATAGACCATGATCTTGGTGCGGGCATGCTTGAACTGCACCAGGGCCGCCCTCAGAATATGCAGGCCGCTCTGGCCCGTGGCATCGGAAAGGATGTAGATATTCTTTTTCGCAGTCATGGTGGTCTCCTCGCATGAGCAAACTCTTCGCCATTGAGCATTTCAGCGGTCAGCGAGTACGACAGGATACCTTAATGCTCCTGTTGACCATACCAAAACAAAAACAGCCCGTCAATGAAAATCCCGTGAGCGGATTCTTCCCGAGGCCTGGCCCCGACCATACCTGCCTACGACGCGCGGAGCGCCTCGACAATGTTCATGCGGCTGGCGCGGAACGCCGGCAGCACCCCGCCCACGAATCCCATGACCAGCGAGAAGAGGAGCGATTGCAGGACGATGTCGGTCGTCAGGGTGAAGGAGAATGCCAGCTCAGAGAAGGTCTGCCAGTTGACGGTCGAGATAGTAAAAAGCTGCAGGAAGGACGAGATAAAAATGCCCGCGAGGCCGCCGACGAGGCCCAGGAGCAGGGACTCCAGCATGAACACGATCATGATGCTTCTTCTGCGGAAGCCCAGGGCGCGGAGCGTGCCGATCTCGGAAGTGCGGTTGGCCACGGCGGCATACATGGTGATCATGGCGCCGATGACCGCGCCGAGGGAAAAAATTACGGTAAGCGTCATGCCCATGATGCCGAGGAAAGTGGCCATCATCTCGGACTGGTCGCTGTAGTATTGCGTTTCGCGCTTTGCCTCCACGGTGAGGCGCGGGTCTGTTTCGAGGCGTTCCTTCAGCTTCGGAAACTCCGAAGTGTCCCTCAGACGGAACAGCACTGACGAGTATACTGGTCGTCGGAAGGCCTGCATGAGCTGGTCCGCGTCTCCCCAGAGCTCGGAGCTGAAACCCGTGGTCCCCGCGTCAAAGGTCCCCACCACGGTCCAGTCCCGCATACCGAATCGCAGGGTCTCGCCGATCCCGCCTCCCTTGAAACGCTTCGCCACGCCCTGGCCCGCGATCACCTCCGCCGACCCCGGCCGCGGCATACGGCCCTCGATAAGCTTCACCTGCGGCCGGAGCACGAGCGACGCCTGGCTGACGCCCCGGATCACCACGTTTGACGGCTTGTTTGAGCCCCGCTTAGGCAGCGAGATGAGGACAACGAGCTCCTTGGCCAGGAGCTGCCTGCCGTCCGCTCCCACGGCGATCTCGGGCTGGGTCTCGATCACGGCTGCCTGGCCCCGGTCAACGCCGCTCTGGACCTCGGACTGCGAGGCCTTGCGGATCACAATCACGTTGTCCGGTGAGCCAGTCTCGACCAGCGTCTTCCGGAGCCCTGTTGCCAGCATCAGCGTGGCCGCGAAGACGAAGACCACGAGCGCCATGCCCGAGGCGGTCAGCACCGTCGTGAGTCGGCGGGTCCAGAGATTGCGGAAGCTATAGGAAAAAGGAATGGCCATGCCTTAAAGCCTCAACTTCGATTATCACCGCAGAGACGCGGAGACGCAGAGGTTTCTTGAAATTGATTAACTATACGTTTGATTCCGTCTTTCAACGCTGGAACATTAAAATTCATCAACAATCCAATTGGCCGCTGGTAGAGCTTTAAGTAGGTTAAAAGCTGTGCATCATGAATCGGCAGAAGCTTTTCAACGGTCTTCAATTCTATAATAACAAGATCATTCGCAAGAACGTCTATTCTATAACAGCAGTCCAGCTTAATTCCCTTATAAACAACAGGCAGCGGTATCTGTCGGCTAAAGGGAATCTTGTTTTGCGCAAGTTCGTAACAAAAGCACTCTTCATAAGCCGATTCTAAAAGTCCGGGGCCTAATGCCTTATGAACTTCAATTGCACAGCCTATGATCTTTTCTGTCAATTGGTTTTCCCTCTGCGTCTCTGCGCCTCCGCGGTTCAGCATTTTATTCTCCTTTGCATGCTACGCTATCCGTCTCAACCCGTCGGCGATCCTGATCGTCGCGCCCCGCCAGCTCGGAAAGATCCCGGCCACGGCCCCGACGATGAAGGCCGCCAGAAGGTCCAGGTAAATGGTCTCGGGAGTGATGCGGAAGACCGGAATGAACGAGCCCAGTTGCCTGCCGATCCACTGTGCCGCG
>JANPMZ010000413.1:0-2365 GCA_031427195.1 Nitrospirota bacterium | reverse complement strand
GTTCATCGTCATCGGGGCGGGAATGATCCTGGTCCCCACCATGCCGCTCATCAAGATCATGTTCCTGTCCCAGACCATCAACGGCATTCTGCTGCCGTTCGTGCTTATCATCATGCTCCGTCTGGTGAACGACAAGGAACTCATGGGAGAGTATGTCAATTCAAGGCGGATGAACATGATCACCTGGTTCACCGTGGGCATACTGATTTTTCTTACGGTGATGCTGGTGCTGACGAGCTTTATTTTTTAAAGAAGGGACGATTGAAAAAAAGTCCCCAGTGCTGTCATTGCGAGAAGCGGAGCGACGCGGCAATCTCGTTTTTCCAATCAGTTTTGTAGATCGGGTAGAGCGGCCGCGAAACCCGACACAAAGACCTTGATCGCCATCTGAAATCTGTTGGGTTTCACTTCGTTCTACCCAACCTACTACTGCAATCAGATCAGGTGCATAAATGTCTGCGTCGTAGGGGCGCAATGCTTGCGCCCTTGCTGCTGTTGCCATTGCCACCAGGGCGTATGCAATACGCCTCTACAAAAGCGACTGTCGGAATGACAGGATTTTGCCCCATGCTGAATAGTTACAAAAAATAGTTGATAAAATGTTCATCTGAATAGTTACGTTAAAAGCCAAGATACCCCGTAGCTTCTTGCTACGGGGCGGTTCCTTCATGACGCTTCATAGCGTATCGGGTCTTTCACTCCAGCCTCGTTAAATCCCTTCAGCCGCAGTGCACAGCTCTCACATCTTCCGCAGGCCTTGTCACTGTTTTGATAGCAGCTCCAGGTAAGGTGCAGCGGAGCTTTCAGCTCGATCCCTTTTTTCACGATCTGAGATTTCTTTAAGTGGATGAGCGGCGTCTCTATGGTGATCCTGGTCTCCGGCCTCGTGCCCATCATGATGACTTGGTTGAAGGCACGGTAGAACACTTCCCTGCAGTCGGGGTAGCCTGAACTGTCTTCCTCGACAGCACCGATAAAGATCTTTGTCGCGCCGACCACCTCTGCCCAAGAGGTGGCGATCGAGAGCAAATGGGCGTTCCGGAAGGGAACGTAAGTCGAGGGAATTGCGGATTTCGGATTGCGGATTTCGGATTGGGAATCGTTGGATTCAGGGACAGGAATGTTGATGTCCGTGAGGGCTGAGCCGCCGATTACCTTCAAATGTTCTATGCTCACGGCCAAGCGCTTCTCAGCCTGGTAATGATCAGCTATTTCGTTGAACGCCTGGAGTTCCCGGGCTTCGGTGCGCTGGCCGTAATTGACATGGAGGAATGCAAGACGGTACTTCTCGCTCGCTATCGCAGCGGTGACGCAACTGTCCATGCCGCCGCTCACCAGGATGATCGCAAGTTCATTTTTCATGCGGGCAGTTTACCAGCATCGGGAGGAAAATTCCAGAATATTTGCCGACAGCAGGACAAAAAAGTCCCTCGATGAGGTCAACCGGGGGGGGGAGTTCATCGAGGGACTTGGGGGAAAGACTTAACCGGACAAACCGAAATAAAAACTTTGACAGGATAACAGGATAAGATCAGATAAAAGCCCTTTAGCCTGAAAATCCTGTCAATCCTGTTATCCTGTCAAAAGGTTTGCTGTTTTTTTTCTATTTTCAGAAGAATTTGATTCTTAACTAATGCGCCCCATGGATCAGCATGGGCAGACAACGGGTGCAGACGATCTTTTCTTTTCCTTCCGAATAGCAGGGGAGATAGACCCTGGTCTTATCGTCTGCTCCGCAGACAAAACATTTAATTTCCTTGTCAGCCATTTTTAACCCTCCAATGCGTTGATTTCGTCGACGATCTTGTTCGGATCGAGATTATGCATCATGGCCCCGAACGAGATCGATTCCACGTTGATCCCTGCGCAGGTGAAACAGCCGTTGCCGAAATACTTCTGGATCACCGCTTTTGCCTCGGGGCTCATGCGGATCACCTCGCCAATGTTCGTGTCCTTGGTCACTTTTTTCTTTTCCGTTATCATGGCAGCCTCCTTGTTTGATTGTTGATCATACTATAGCATAAACGCCCAAGGGTGTTTATGACGTATATCATAGTGCAATGCTTTCTTTACATCCATCCGTTCTTTTGTTACTATAGCCGCCTTATCCTACCAGAAAAAGGACACCCATGACAACAGAACATATTAAGATGATCGCTGCTGAACTGAAGGTCAATGAAAGGCAGGTACATGCCTGCGTTGACCTGCTTGATGAGGGCGCTACCGTGCCCTTTATCTCCCGGTACCGGAAAGAGGCCACCGGCTCGCTCGATGACCTGGCAGTAACCACGGTCCGTGACCGGCTTGCCCAGCTCCGGGAGCTGGACAAACGGCGCGAGGCAATCCTGAAATCGCTCGAAGAGAC
>JANPMZ010000412.1:0-1914 GCA_031427195.1 Nitrospirota bacterium | reverse complement strand
GCCAGCCCCAGCCCGGTGCCGCCAAAGCGCCGGGTGGTGGAGGCGTCGGCCTGGGTGAAGGAGGTGAAGAGCCGCGCCTGGGTCTCCTCATCCATGCCGATGCCGTTGTCGGCCACCTGAAACTCCACCGTCACCTTTCGACCAGGCTCAAGACTGGCCTGGTCCGGGCCGCGCCCGGCCAACAATGCGCGCACCGACACATGGCCCGGCCGCTGCTGTCCGCTGGAAAACTTGATGGCGTTGTTGGCGATGTTGACCAGCACCTGACGCAGGCGCAGGGCATCGCCCAGGACTTCTTCGGGAATCGCCGGATCGATGAACAGGGTGAGCTCCACCCCTTTCCTTGCGGCCAGGTGATCCAGCAGGCCGCAGACCTTCTCCACCACGTCGACCGCCGACATAGGCAGGCTCTCGAGCTCCAGCCTGCCCGCCTCGATCTTGGAGAAATCGAGAATGTCCTCGATGATGCCCAGCAGGGAATACGCCGATTCGCGGATGAGATCGACCATCTCCGCCTGGTAGCCCTTGAGGCTGGTATGGTGCAGCACGTCGATCATGCCGATGACGCCGTTCATGGGGGTGCGAATCTCGTGGCTCATGGTGGCGAGAAAGTCCGACTTGGCCCGGTTGGCCTGTTCGGCCTCAAGCCGGGCCTGTTCCAGTTCGACAGTTCGCGCAGCCACCCTGGCTTCCAGCCCTTCGTTGAGCTGACGCAGTGCCTCCTTCTGCCCCCTTTGCTCGGTGATGTCGCGCAGGAATACGGTGCAGACCGGCTTTCCGTTTTCCATCGCCCGCGAGATGCTGGCCTCGGCGAAGAACTCGCCGCCGTCCTTGCGCCGCCCGAAAATATCCGGCCGCCGGTTCATGTGCCGGGCAGTTTGCGGCTCTGCGGCGAACTGGCGAAGATGCCCGCGATGCGCCTCGGCGAAGCGCTCCGGCAGCAGTCTGTCCAGCGGTTTTCCCAGCATCTCCGCCGCCGTGTAACCGAAAATCTGCTCCGCACCCTGATTGAAGATGAGGATGCGCTGATCTTCGTCCGTGCTGATGATGGCGTCCGCCGCCAGGCTGATGATGTTGGTGAAGCGCGCTTCGCTGTCGCGCAGCAGGGCATTCCCCTCAAGCGCTGTTTGTTCCGAATCGACCAGCTTGCGCACCAGCGGCCTCACCATAATATGCAGCAGCAATATGCCAAGAATCATCAGAGCCGCCAGCAGCGGCGCAATGAACTTCAACTGCTCGGTCACCGGGTAATACAATTCCGCCTGATTTATCTTTATCACAATGCCGAGGCCGAGTGCGCCCACCGGCGCATAGGCCGCGACCACCTGTTCCCGCCGGTAATCCTTGGCAAAAATGATACCGATTTCCCCGTTCAGGGCATAGTTCATCGGCAACGGTTTACCCTCCACCACACGGGCAAAACGCTTGAACACTTTTCCGGAAGTCCTGCTCAGGAAACAGTCCATGTTCTTTTCGTCGTCCGCCAATGGCGCGCACACGGCGAATTCGCCGGTTTTCCCGATTGACGCTACATCGGCAAAGGTGCGGGTCAGCAGCGGCAGGGTGGCTTCCGTCGTGACCGTGCCGACGCGGCGCGCCCGTTGATCGAGGATATCCCCACTGACCCGCAGAATAAATTGCCTGTCCCACAACAGGAATGCGCGGTTTTTTGTTTTCAGGGGAACGCGAAGATCATGCTTCTGGGAAAAATGCCCTGCACGCGCCACTTCATGACCACGAACATCGTAAAAGGTCACGCCGGTAAAGCCGGTCTGCAGAAATGATTGGGCGATCCGCTGCAGCTCGACCGGTGCTGTGGTATTGTCTGATTTTGATACAAGCAATTGGAGATTTTGGATCACGAAAGGGCGGGTAGTCATTGTCCGCGTGTTGCTCAGTGCTTGATCAATCTGG
>JANPMZ010000411.1:0-4840 GCA_031427195.1 Nitrospirota bacterium | reverse complement strand
CTTAATTCAATGCTGGGACACTAGTGATGAATAAACTAAAAGATCATTCTTCGACCACGTCGCGTACCATAGAGGATGGAGTTTCTACAGCGCCTCTTGTTTTGGTTGACACGAGCAAAGTAAACCCATGGTGTAGTAGGCTTTCTGCAGGAGGACGATTTAATTTGTACAGTGCAATGGTCAGCGTGACTATCGCAAAAAATATTCTCGCAGCAAATCCTTCTGTAAAGATCGGGATTGCCTCTCCCTATGCCGCCCAGGCGAGATTAATGAAAAAAATCGCCAAAGATTGGGAACTGCCTAGTCACCCATTACAGATTAGCACGGTGTATCGATTTCAGGGAGGTGAGGCGGATATCCTGATATTTGATACAGCCGAGGGCGCTGGTACCCCAGTTGCCCCCATGCTCGACAGCACAAAAGATCCGTCTTCAAGTTTGATATTGAATGTAGCCATGACGCGGGCACGATCACGTTTATATCTCGTGGGGCACACAAGCCGCCTTCTTGAAGATCTTCATAAGGAGTCTGTTTTAGCTCGACTTGTTCAGTATTTCATTAAGAACGCCGAGAAAAGAGAGTCGTCAGATATCGTTGACAATTATTTTGAGGCTGACTTTGAAAAATTAGCAAATGAACTGCTAATATCACCAGCCGCTGGCGAACAGCAGGGTGGCGCCAGTAAGTTGTATACCGGAATTTGTCAATAACTTTGGGACACCCCGCGACCGAATTTAGTGTACTTTTTCCACGCTCACAGGGACCTGTTTCGGTTTATTAATCCACACCGCGTCCGGCAATAAAGGAGGAACCGGGACTTTCTTCACGAACCGTTCAGGATGTGCCTCATACGCAGTACGAAGCACCACACCTCTGGCTTTTTGCACGTCCTGCGCAAATCCGTAGTGGACAGACTCCGGCGTGTGCAACCCGATACCAGAGTGGTGATGCTCGGTATTATACCAAGGGAAAAAGACCTGACAGAAAACCCGGCTATCCTCGATGCAGCCGAACCTATCGGGAAAGTCCGGCCGGTACTTGAGCGTCTTGAACTGAGATTCTGAAAAAGGGTTGTCATCGCTCGTATACGGCCTGCTGTGGGTCTTAGTGACGCCCAGATCGGCCATGAGCAAGGCAACCGGCTTGGACCTCATGGACGAGCCACGATCCGCGTGAATCGTGAGCTGCCCTTTTTCGATATTCTGCTTTGAGCAGGTTTCCTTGATGAGCTTTTCCGCCAAGGCAGCCGATTCCCTGGGGGCGACCATCCAGCCGACGACGTAGCGGCTGAAGATGTCCAGAATCACATAGAGGTAAAAGTAGGTCCATTTTGCCGGACCCAAAAGCTTGGTAATGTCCCAGGACCAGACCTGGTTCGGTCCCGTGGCCAAAAGCTCCGGTTTCTGATACACGGGGTGGCTGAGCTGATTCCTACGCTCCTTGACCTCCTGGTTCGCGTCAAGGATGCGGTACATGGTACTTATTGAGCAGTGATATTCTCCTTCATCCAGAAGGGTTGCATAGACCTCCTGGGGTGCCTTGTCCGCGAACCGGTCGGCGTAGAGAATATCGAGCACTCCTTGCCGTTCGTCTGAAGACAATGCACGAGGAGGACTCGGACGTTTAATCGGCACCCCGGGAGGCGCATTCTTCCGCGCCTGGGTCCGGTAGAACCCTGAACGAGGAACATCGAGCGATGCACACGCTGATTTGATCCCGATATCAGAAGAAAGAGTAAGAGCGGCTTCCATCACTCGCTCCCTTCGTTCTCGGGGGTCGCAATAGGGATCCCCAGAATCTGTGATATTTTTTTTTGAACGTCGATGATGATTTCTGCCTGTCTGAGGCGACTGGTAAGCCGCTCATTCTCCTTGCGGAGCTTCTCGTTCTCTGCATGGAGAGGATCACGAACTGTTTGCTTACGACCCCGCTTCTTGGGCGCTAGACCGGATAGTACGCCGCGGTCGCGCTGGCCTCGCCAAGTTTCGAGATTTGATGCATAGAGTCCTTCGCGGCGCAGGAGCTTGCCAAGACACCCAGACTCATTGCAGGCATCGGCAAGCGTAAGGACTCGAAGCTTGTATTCAGCCGTAAAACGTCGCCGAGCGGATTTAGCCGGAACCTCGGGATCCGGTGGGGCTGCCACAGCACCTTGATGCAAATTGACTTCTTTCGGGGCTCCTCCCCAGGGAACCTCAGTCGCCCTACGGGCTCCTTCGCTTCCCTGGGTTGCTTTGATCTTTGCAGCTATCATAAAGATTCTCCTCCCCGCCCTCTACTCTAATTTACCATAGGGGAGGTGTCTCGGGTCTGCGACAAAAATGTAGGTAGAAGTTGACTACGCCTTTTTTTCGGCTATAATCTGAATGCTAATAGGCAATCAGGAAAAGGGGGAGGGCACAATGGGCGAGACCTTGGAAGCTTTGGAGCGAAAGCGAGAGACGCTGTATCGGAAATTGCATGATGTTGGCGATTTAAGGCGAGGCATGGTTTCGGACAACTTCCGGAAATGCGGCAAGTCTAACTGCGCGTGTGCGCGGGAAGGGCATCCAGGTCATGGGCCGCAGCATTTATGGAATGCCACGATCAAAGGGAAAAGCCATGCAAAAAATCTCAAGGAAGGTCCTGAACTCAGGAAATATTTGAATGAAACCGCGAACCACCGTGTTTTTCGCGCGCTCTGCGAGGAAATTGTCGAAGTAAATGAGCGTATATGCGATGCTCGGCCCCTACCCTACGCGGAAGGCGATGATGAATCGGCAGCGCTCAAAAAAAAATCGCGGATGCGGTCCACGACGAAATCCAAGGCGAAATAAGCCGTTTCATCGCCCGTTACGAAAAAGAGCGAACTGCGACCGGCGGTTTCGACCTGGCGTCCTTCGAGCTGGGAATTCGCTCTGCCATGCACGGGATCGGCAGCACCATGCTGGAGCTGCTGATCAATGCCGATGGAGGCGATTATCGGGGTACGACCATCCCGTGTGAAAAAGGACACGCCTGCGAATTCGAGGGGTATCGAACCAAAACCCTGCTGACGGTTCTCGGCCCCGTGCCCGTGGAGCGCGCGTACTATTCCGATAAGGAATGCAATACCGGATTATTTCCGAAAGATCAGGCTCTCGATATCGAAGGGACCTCGTATACTCCCGGGGTGCGCCGGATGATGAGCAAGGTGGGCTCGTACCGCCCGTTCGACCCCGGCCATGAAGACCTGTACGAACTGGCGGGCCTCCGGGTGACCGCCAAGGAGGTCGAGCGAGTTTCCGAGCGGGTGGGACAACAGGTGGCGGAGTATCATGCGGCGCAAGGCGAATCCGCCCTGACCGATAAGGTTGTCCCAATAAAGCCGGTCCCCCGGTTGTATGTCTGCATGGACGGCACGGGAGTGCCGGTGGTCAGGAAAGAAACCGTGGGCAGGCAGGGCAAGGGCGAAGACGGGCAGGCAAAAACCAGAGAGGTCAAACTGGGGTGCGTTTTCACCCAGACGGATAGTGACGAAGAAGGACGTCCGATCCGGGATGAAGCGTCCACCAGTTATACCGGAGCGATTGAGACGGCGGAGACGTTCGGCTGGAGGCTCTATAAAGAGGCGAAGCGGCGAGGGATGGACCGGGCGCGGGAAGTTGTCGTGCTCGGAGACGGTGCGCTCTGGATATGGAATATCGCGGACGAACACTTCCCCGGCGCCAGACAGATCGTCGATCTGTATCATGCCCATGGGCATTACGGAAATGTCGCCCGAGCGTGTCTCGGACAGCAAAAAGAGAAGATGTACCAATGGATGGAACACCGCCGCGCCCAACTGGAGGAGGGGAAGGTGGAAAACGTTATCATCGCCATAAATCAACTATCGGCTAAATCCGGCGCTCACAAAGACCTTTGCGACCGGGAGATGGGCTATTTTGAAAAAAACAAGGAACGGATGCGGTACGCTGAGTTTAGAAGTCTCGGACTTTTTGTCGGTTCGGGTGTGCTTGAGGCCGGATGTCGTTCAGTGATAGGACAGCGGCTGAAACAATCAGGAATGCATTGGACGGTCGAAGGGGCAAATAAGATAATCGCCCTACGATGCGGCATCATGAGCAACCGGTGGGAGGATTTCTGGGAGCAGCGGGCATGCGCTTAATGGTTTACCTACAAATTTGTCGCACACCCAGGTGTCTCAGTTATATTGACACAGAGGGCGGTGCCTCAATAGCCGAACCATTGCCGCCTTGGCCAGCCCTCCCTCATCAAACCGTGCATGCGGTTTTCCCGCACACGGCTTTCCGATGTTCTTCGTCGTAAGGCATGCATAGCGTTAGCTGAACCCAGGCATTTCATGGGTTGAGTAGACCCGCTGGGATACCAGTTCGCCCTATTTGGCCTTACAATAAAGCTTCCTCCGTAGCGTCCTGGTGATACTGCTGAAGTTTATAGCCATTTGGCAATCTTCATCACCCTCCACACATCAGTTGCGTGAACAAAGCAGGGTCCCTTTTCTCGGACAGGGTTATGTTGTCCCATGTCCTCAAACGATACTATGGACCCCTCCGACTCCCGATACAGCCCAATGCGTTTTCGTTTCCTTATACACACCGGTTGATATTCCTCAGACATCACTGTATCGGGTCTCCAGCACTGGACTAATTGTCTTCCGCTGCATGCCGTCCCTGCTACCCCGGGAGATCGCACAGATAGCTTCCGTTATCTGAATCTGTGCGCGTCGGCCTTCCCCATATGACCACAGGGTCGGCATCTCCGATTGAGTTACGAGGCTACGTGTAGGTTCGCTTTCGCTGCGGCCTGTAGCTTTGCCGTTTGGGAACTCACGACCCCTGATTGCTCAGACGCCGCTCCC
>JANPMZ010000410.1:0-2073 GCA_031427195.1 Nitrospirota bacterium | reverse complement strand
GTTGCAGAGACTGCCGAGGAGTACGCCGGCAGGCAGAAGATCAAGAAACGATATGCCCGGGTGGTGCGGAAGGAGCGCTGGTGAACATCAAACAGGGAGATGTGTATTGGATCGACCTTGACGAACCGAAAGGGTCGGAGCCTGGCTTCCGTCGTCCCTATGTTGTCGTACAAAACAATATATTCAACAAAAGCTGGATCAATACAATCGTCGTCTGTGCTCTGACCTCCAATGTTAAGCGTGCCGAGGTCCCCGGCAACGTCCTACTCACTAAAGGCGAGGCCAATCTGAAGAAGGAAAGCGTCGTGAATGTCACGCAGGTCGTGATCGTGGACAGGGCGGACCTTACGGAAAAGATCGGTACGCTGTCATCATCGCGAGTGCATCAGATCATAGCAGGATTGAAGCTGGTCATTGAACCAAAGGAGATATAAAAGATCATGGACCTCTTCGACGCTATCGCAGGCAGAAAAAGCATTCGCCGGTTCAAGCAGACGCCGGTGCCGGAAGAGGATATAAAAAAGATCCTCGACGCCGGCAGGCTCGCGCCCTCGGCGAACAATGTTCAGCCGTGGAGTTTTGTTGTGATCAAGGACAAGGCGCTTCTGGGGAAGATGGCGACTGCTGTCCGGGAGATGCTCGACCGGATGATCCCCTACAGCGCGACCGAGCAGGAGGCCCAACGGCTTGCGGCGTATAAAAGCAACTATTACGTCTTCTTCGAGAACGCCCCGGCTGTGATAGCGGTATTTATGGAACCATACGGGTCCTCGGGGATACTGGCCAGGATGGGTTACCGCGAGGAAGAAGCCCTGCGGCTCAGGCCCCTGCCCGGGCTCCAAAGCGTGTCCGCGGCGATCCAGAACATGCTGCTGGCAATCCATGCGCTCGGCTACGGTTCCTGCTGGATGACCGGGCCGCTCGTGGCGCAGGAGGCTTTCGAGAAACTGCTGGGCTATGGCAAGGAAAAGTCCATTGCCGCGCTGCTTCCCATCGGCTTGCCTGACGAAGACCCGCCGTCACGGAGCAGAAAACCGCTGGATGAGCTTGTGAAGCTGGTTGAGTGATATTGACTGCTGTAAAGAATGATGGATTCGCAATGAGTAGTTAAAGCCGTCTTTGCGAGCGCAGCGAAGCAATCTCGCAGTTCATGCGTGCATGTAAATTCGAGATTGCCGACTCTACTGCTTGAATGTCCTGCCTGTGGGATCTCACGAGTTATTGATGAAGGGTCCTTTGAATGCCTGTATAAGGGAAAATAGACCGCAGCACCGTCTGCGTTCGAGTCGCCTGTTTCTGCCGCATCTATGGTCACACCCGCTCATTCGCCATCGCCGCAGCTCTCGCCTCCTCCGACACTTCCGTCCCTTTGGCAATGACCACCAGGCCCGACGGTGTTACGTAGTACCGCTTCCGATCCTCTTCAAGGTCATAGCCGATCTCGGTCTCCGGCGGGATGGTCACGTCCTTGTCAATGATGGCCTTCCGGATGCGGCAATGTCTGCCGATGTCCACGTTCTCCATAAGAATTGATTCATGCACCTCGCTGTAACTGTTCACGCGTACGTTCGGCGAAAGGACCGAGTTCTGTACGCGACCGCCGCTCACAATGCAGCCATGCGAAACGATGGAGTCAAGCGCAATGCCGAGCCTGTCGCCTTTTTTCTCCTGGGCGAAGACGAACTTGGCAGGCGGGCTCTGGGACTGGTAGGTGCGGATGGGCCACGCCTTGTCATAGAGGTTCAGGAGCGGATCCACGCTCACGAGATCCATGTTCGCTTCCCAGTAGGCATCGATAGTGCCGACATCGCGCCAGTATTTCGCTTCTTTCTTGTTCTCATCCTTGAAATTGTAGGCGCAGACGCGTGACGTTTTCATCATCTGGGGGATGATGTTTTTGCCGAAGTCGTGGGACGTGTCCTGGAGCGCATCGGATTTCAAATATTCCAGCAGGGTCTTCGTATTGAACAGGTAGATGCCCATGGAGGCGAAGGCCATATCCGGGCGGCCAGGGAGGTGCTTCGGTTCTTGCGGTTTTTCCTCGAAGCCCACGACCCGGCAGTCCTCGGCCAC
>JANPMZ010000409.1:0-7334 GCA_031427195.1 Nitrospirota bacterium | reverse complement strand
TTCCGCGCCGCCCATGCCGAACTGTTCAGCAGCGATCAGCGCATCCGGTGAATACTGCGCATCGAGTTTTAAGCGGTACTGCCATTCTTTGAAGAAAGTTGCCGAGTGAGAAGCGCCGAAACGCCAGATTCGGTACGCCGCCCGCGAATCGCGCCGTGAATTCTTGAACGTGACGTCGCCGCCATCATTGCCACCGGGAATGTTCCGCGAGTACCCCAGATAAAAACTGTAGTCGCGCTGATCCCCGCGAATCTGTCCGCTGTAAGTCAGGCTGAGCGGATGCACCGTGATGTCGGGCACAAAATTGAAAGTGCCGCCTACCGGGGTCACCAGATTCTGGTACGCGCGGTAATCGAGGCCATAGACCAGCCGGTGCTCCATGTCGCCCCACTTGCGAAAGTTCTGGTTATAACGAACCGCGTATATGGCGCCCTGCCCCGACACCTCAAACAGTTCCTGCACGGTGCCGGAATTGACCTTTGAATAACCTACGATCATATCCATGGAATCGCCGCGCGCATAAAACGGGATGCGATAGCCCAGACCGGCGACCGCGACGTCTTTCGGATTCTCCGGCGAGGTGATGTACTGCGCCGTCAGCACGTGATCCCGATCAAACAGGTTGGCATGCTGCAGCGCGAACCCCGTCCGGTACTTCCCTGTTTCCTTGTTGCCGGTGTTGTCGAAACTGATGCTGTAACGCAGCGGCGCAACATCAGCCACGCGGATCACCGCATCAACCTCGCCAGAAAAAAACGCAACATTATCCGCCGTAATTAAAAAAATGGAGACGAGAAGGATAAGTTTAAAACTGGTAATTTCTTTCATACGTATTTTAAAAAAGACGTTTCTCCGGGTTACAGCGTTCGTAAGATTAAAAAGAGCAGCGAGCCGCAAAATGCTTTCTGCGGCCGACTGCCGGATAGAGGATTATTTTTTGTTGTTCTCTTTATGGTCTTTCTGTTCTTCCGGCTTCTCGTCCCTTCTACAGAAGGGATCAGGGCCATGTCCTCAGCCCATGCCGAAGTGGTTCTTCACGAGGCCCAGGACCGCAAAGAACAGAATAGCGACGATGATACTTACCGTTTGTTCCGACATAGTGTTTTAACCTTCCTTGTCCGGTCCGATTAGTTGCAGGTAATTGTAACTCTTTTTGATCGGGCTATGCAATACATTAAACGATAAACAGATAGCCGCATAAAGCACAGAGGTCACCTGATTTTTTGCGCTTTTCGGCCCATAGGCTCGTGGAGAGTGCGGGTTTTCAGCGGCGATGGATCGGGAAATCGAGAGGCAGACGCAGACCAGCTGGCTTTCAACCGCCTGACGGAGACTACTCCTTGAACCGAGTTTCTTCCTTCTGTATTCTTTCGAGGGCCTCCTTGCGGGTCTTGCAGGCGATGCAGAACCGGGCCAGGGGATTGACCTCGAGCCTTTTAATATCGATATCCTCTCCACATTCTTCACAGAGGCCGAAACTGACATTCTCGAGTTTGCGGAAGGCGTCGGCAATGTCCTTGTACTGCTCATACTTCATTTCCAGGAGCGAGTAGTCCATACCCTGCTCAACATCGTGAGAGGACATATCTGCGCTGTCCATGGCGGAATCCACTTTTTGGCCTGTTTCGACCGTCAATTTACGGCCGATCCTCGATTCTATCTCCTCGACGACCTCGTTTCGCTTTTTCAGCAGGATCGCTTTTAGGACCGCATACCGCTTCTTCGTTGCCGGCGACATATGCGCAGCATCTTCCTTTGGGACGGACGTGGTCGATCCCTTCGCCGGCCTGGCGGCTTTTGACTTCCCGGCAGCTGTCTTCGTGACCGCGCGTTTGACGGTCTTTTTTGCTGTTTTCTTCGCCGCAGCTTTTTTAGCCCTCTTTTTAACGGGCTTTGCTGCCTGCTTCTTCACTATTTTCCCGGCAGTTTTCTTTTTCGCTGCCTTCAAGGGCCTGGCAACGGCAGATTTCTTTTTCTTGGCTCCCTTTTTTGCCGCCATAATGTTCACTACCTCCTGACCAGAGTAGGACTTCCGGAAACTGTTGGCCGGGTTATCCTCATTCCCACATCCACCTTGGTAGTGATTATAGATGCCTCTCTGACTAAATTCAAGACAATTTGTGGCAGACTGAAAATAAATATGACAATTCCGGTGAAATAACTGTTTTAGGCGGGATCAACCTGAAAAGCCTTCTCTCAATGACTTGCCAGGCCGGCTCTAGCCATTCTTGCCTGTTTCTGTTAGTATAAAGCATGAATTTTTCAACTCGAAAAACAGGTCAGGACGGACACTCAATGGCTGGTAGATTATTATTGCTGCTCTCGCTGCTCGTGGTATTCCAGACAGGCTGCGTTACCGCATCGGGAAATCGCCCCCCCTCGCCGCCTGTGCCGGAGCTCAAAAACAGTGATGTTGATGAAGCATTAAAAAAATCGGGGATCAAAGACCTGAGTGCCTTTTTTGCCGATCCCGTTGTGCAGAACATCCTGGGCACAGGCTGGACCCATCGCAAGCAGGCGCTGCTGGAGTATGGAGCGTTTGTCCATGCCGGGAACGAGACCGGGCTCACCGCATTTGCCGGAGGGAATGATCCGGCCTCAGCGGCCCAGTTCAAAGGCAAGGCCGCCCTGGTCTTCCACCTCCTCAGGACCATTGTCAGGGAAGAGGCCTTTTCCCGTGCCGTTGCGAAGCTCAGTGAGGAGCGGCCGTCAGGACAGCGCTCCTGGGACGACATCCGGGCGGCCTTCGAAAAAGAGAGCAACCAGGACCTGGGCTGGTTCTTTAGCCAGTGGATCGGTCGCAAAGGGCTGCCCGCCCTGCATGCGGAAAATCCCCGTATGAGAAGAAGCGGCAGCAGGTTCGAAGTGAGCTTCGAGGTGGTCCAGAAAAACGGGCTCTACATCCTGGATCTCCCCGTTACCGCATCTTTCCCGCAAGGCGGGAGTACGACACAGAAGATCAGGCTCGACGAGGAGCGAAAGAAGGTCACCCTGACCTTTGACGACGAACCGCTTTCGCTTGTGATCGACCAGGACTATGACCTCCCGCGGATGCTCACCGACGACGAGACGCCGCCGCTGCTCTCCACGCTCCTGGGCGACGAGCGCCCCCTCCTGGTGCTGCCAATCTCGCAGCCGGGCGTGTATCAGGACCTGCGCGAGCTGTTCAACAGGAATATAACCGCGCAGACGGCAGTCTCCGAAAGAGGTATCATTATGGAACTGGGACAAGAACCCCTGGTCATCGACCTTTCGCTGCTGAAACCGATGGGCGCGGTGATCGATGGCGCAGCAGGAAAAAAGATCGTGTATGTGGGGGAATATCACGACCGGTTCGCGCACCACAACGTGCAGCTCCAGGTCATAAAAAGCCTCCACAAGAAAGATCCGAAGCTCGCCATCGGCATGGAGATGTTCCAGCGGCCGTTTCAGATAACGCTCGACGAGTATATCGGCGGTACGATCGATGAACGCGAGTTCCTGAAGCGGTCTGAATACTTCAAGCGGTGGGGCTTCGACTATAACCTGTACAAACCGATCCTCGATTTCGCGCGCACCGGGAAGATCCCGGTCGTTGCCCTGAACCTCACCCGCGAGATTGTTGAAAAGGTATCAAAAAGCGGCATGGACGCCCTCTCCGAGGAAGAAAAAAAGGCGCTGCCGCGGGAGATGGATTTCTCCGACGAGGATTATCGCGACCGGCTCAAGCAGGTCTTCAGCCGGCACAAAAATTCTGACGCCCGGAGCTTCGACTTCTTCTACCAGGCGCAGATCCTGTGGGACGAGACCATGGCGGAATCCATCGACCAGTACCTGAAACAGCACCCGGACCTTCGCATGGTCGTCCTGGCAGGCGGCGGCCACATCGCCTTTGGATCGGGCATTCCACTGCGCGCCTTCCGCAGGAACAGCCACCCCTATGTGACGGTCCTGAATGATGCGGATATCGAACTGGGAGCTGCGAATTATATCGTGTACCCCCGGCCGCTGGACGGAGTGACCGCGCCGCGCCTCATGGTATCGCTGAAGGAGCAGGGCAGCCGGTTGCGCATCGTTGATTTCCAGGAAGGGAGCGTTGCGAAGCAGGCGGGGCTTCGGGCAGGCGACACCATCATCTCCGTTGACAATTCGGCCATCACCACGGTGGAGGACCTGAAGCTTATGCTCTTCTATAAAAAGAAGGGCGATGTCCTCGCGGTCAAGATCATGCGCAAGCGGTTCCTGTTCGGCGACAAGGAGATGCAGTTCATCGTCAAGCTATGATGGACACAAAAAAAGTATCATTTCACCGCAGAGACGCCGAGACGCGGAGAACGGCTTACCGAAAATATTGTAACTATTCAGTATGGGGCACAATCCTGTCATTCCAATAGTCGTTTTTGTAGGGGCGTATTGCATACGCCCTGGTGGAAATGGCAACAGCAGCAAGGGCGCAAGCATTGCGCCCCTACGACGCAGACATTTATGCACCTGATCTGATTGCTGTGTGGTTACTGTCTTTTTTGAGCTCTTTGCGTTCTTTCGCGGCTAACCTGAATAGTTACAAAATATTAAGGATTTTCTCTGCGTCTCCGCGTCTCCGCGGTTATATCCGGATTCTTACGAGTTCAACAACCTATGATACACATCATAACAGGATAAGATACAGAGGAGTATAGTGCACCCATGTTTAAAGAAGGATGCCCAGGAAGCATAGAGATCCGGTCGCCCAAGCCGGAAGATATCCGTTGCCAGCAGTGCGGCGAGAAGATCGAAATCTGGTCTGACGAGCCGGACACTGCGTGCAAAAAGTGCGGACACCTGAACGCCAGGCCCATCGGCACGTCCTGTGTCGAGTGGTGCGCCTTTGCCAGGGAATGCGTGGGCGCCGAGAAGCTCGCAAAGCTGCTGAAGGCAAACAAAGGCTAAGACAGGGCCGACGAGCGGGTGCTGCAGGTAAATAGTTTTTGCAGCCCTTCCCCGTGCGTGCCCATTTTATTCCGCAATCCTACTTCCGTACTCCCAATCCGAAATCCGCAATTCCCTCTGCCTCAAATCAGTTGACACTGAGAACCGTTCTGCTGTATTTCAAAACCACACGTGCATGACGGAAAATCCGTATAATCAGCCGATCCTGTTCCGCGGTCCATGAGGCGCTGCCTGATGAAGATACTGATTGTTGATGATGAGAAGAATCTGCGGCAGATCCTTGCCATCGAGCTCTCTGCTGACGGCGATGAGGTCGATGCGGCTGAGGAGCCAAAACAGTAAAGCCCGCGCCCGCACTTGACTTGGCCTGGAATGTGGGTTATTATAGCTATAGATATCCGCATTATACGGAGGGGGCTATGAGAACCATACAAATGACCTTAGATGATGAATTAGTTGCAACAGTTGACCAGGTCGTCAAAAAGTTAAAAACAACCCGGTCTGCTTTTGCGCGCAAGGCATTAAGGAATGCCGTCAAACAGGTCAGTGTCAACCAGCTCGAAAAAAAGCACAAAAAAGGATACGGGCAGCACCCTGCTGACAAAATGGAATTTAGCGTCTGGGAGTCAGAGCAAGAATGGGGTGATTTATGAAGCGGGGTGAGGTGCGATGGTATAAGTTCAAGCATCCCGATAAAAAGCGCCCAGTAGTTATCTTAACGAGAAATTCTATCTTGGAATACTTGGGTGAAGTTACTATCGCGCCTGTAACTTCAACAATAAGAGATATTCCCAGCGAAGTGCTTTTGTCCCGCTTAGACGGCATGCATAATGATTGTGCGATTAATTGTGACCACATTCAAACGGTGTCAAAATCAAACGTCGGATCGATGATTACCTCCTTATCAAAAGAAAAGCTAAGCGAAGTTCGTGACGCTGTCAATTTTGCATTGAATCTTTGATTTCGCATAGAACGGAATGTTCAACCAGCGGCTCGACTCCGACCGGGTACGCCCGGCGTGTCAGCCGCGCGTACCCGATTTTTTATTCACGCATATGACCATTAATCCTAAAAAACAAGCAGCAAGCAAAGCCGCCGACACCGACCGGTCCATCCACCTCTCCGCCTCGGCCGGGTCGGGCAAAACCCGTGCGCTCAAGGAGCGTTACCTTGCGCTGCTGGACAAGCTCGACCTCCGCGGCCTCAACATCGACCAGGCCGTTGCCATCACCTTCACGGACAAAGCCGCTGCGGAGATCAAAGAGCGCGTCATGCACGACCTGCCCGACGCCATGCTGAAGAAGATCATCCGCGGCAGGCAGGACCTCCGCATCTCGACCATTCATTCCTTCTGCATGAACCTGCTGAAGCGCTACCCGCTGGAAGCAGGACTCCCGCCGGACTTCGGCGTGCTCGACTCCCGCGACCAGGTGTACAAGATCAGGAAAGCCATCGAGGACAGCCTCGAAGAAGCGGACCGCTCTCCGGTCGTCATGGCGCCGCTCAGTGCTTTTACCGCGGACGAACTCGTTGAGTCCATCGAATTCCTGCTCAAGATCAGGACCAGGCTGAAGCGCGTCGAGATCGATGCCAAAGGGCCTGAAGGCATGCTCCGCGCGGTCCGGGCCGGCATGGACGTGGAAACAGTGGAGGCAGAACTGGCCTCGCTCGTCGGAAGTCCGGCCTGGCGCGCCCTGTTCATGCAGATGGAGCTTCTGCTCAGGTCGCAGCCGGATTTTCAGGAGACCTGCAAGGGAGCAACACACGGTTCTCTTGCTTCGGCACAAGATACGCATGTTGCTTATCGGATCGCGGACGCGCTCGTGCCGGTCTATTTTACCAAACAGGGAGAACCACTCAAACGACCGCGCATTCCGAAGAGCAAGTACCGTGCGGATAAGATGTTCCCCTACCCTGTTTATGAAACGCTGTGCGCACAGGTTGCCGAAGTCCTTTCACCGTTTAGATCAGCATACCATCGCGCACAAGCGGGTCATGAAGCAGTCAGCCTGTTGCGACTTTACCTGCTCGCGGAAGAACGCTACCAGAAATCTAAACTCCGGGAAGGCCTGCTGGACTTCGACGACCTCGAGATCTACGCCTACCGTTTGCTGCAGGGCCTGGAGTCGCCGGAGATCCTTTACTGGCTCGACAGGAAGATCCTGCATTTTCTCGTTGACGAGTTCCAGGACACCAGCGACATCCAGTGGGCCATCCTGAACAAGCTGACCGAAGAGATCTTTGCGGGCCAGGGCACGGAGAAGCGCATGGCCCCCACCCTGTTTGTGGTGGGCGACGAAAAACAGTCCATCTATCGGTTCCGCGAGGCCAACTACCGCCTGATCAGGGACATCCAGGACAAGATGGAAACGCTGCTCCTGCCTGAGGCGAGGGAAATTCTGACGCTCCAGAAGAATTACCGGTCC
>JANPMZ010000408.1:0-2341 GCA_031427195.1 Nitrospirota bacterium | reverse complement strand
CATCAAGTATAAAAAGCCGGACCAGCCCCGTGCGTTCATCGAGGTATCCTGCACCATGGACCAGGACGGCACCCGGCAGTATGTGACGGTATCCGTCCGCGACGCCGGGGTCGGCATGGACGAGCAGCAGGCGGACCAGTGCTTTTACAAGGGAAAGGGCACGGCAGAGAACTGGGGCCAGGGCCTCTACTTTACCAAATATGTTGTCGGCCTCCATGCAGGCAGGATCCGCATCGGCAAGGAATTTACCGCGCCGGGCGCGGGCACGGAGGTTATCATCAATCTTCCTTTTGTAGAGGAAACGAACGATGTTTAGGGTTCTGATCGCCGACGACGATTTCGAGGACCGGGAACTCCTGAAGCTGGAGATCCAGCGGGCGCTTGGCGAACGCGAGCCTGACTTGCGGTTCCACGAGGCGGCCAGCGTCCGCGAGGCCGTGAAGCTCCTGACCGCGCAGGTCTTCGACCTCATGACGCTCGATATCGAGTTCGACAAGATGAACGAAGGCATCGACGCCCTGCCGCAGCTTTTCGAGACCTATCCGAACCTGAATATCATTGTCATCAGCGGCAAGCTCGACAAAAGCGAGGTCTCGGAACGCCTGTTCCGCTTCACCAAGGACAACGTGCTGAAGGGCAAGCGCTGGGCCCGGCATTTCGACGTGCTTGACAAAAAGGACGAAAAGACCGAGGCCCTGCGGCGCGCCCATGATTTTGCCGCCAAACAGCGGGACGGCGCCGACAACATCCGGGAGCTGTTCCTTCTCGCCGAATCCTATCTTGACCGGAACATGCTGGACAAATGCGAAGAAGTCTACCAGAAGATCCAGCGTCTGGCGCCCGGCGAGTCCGAGTCACGGGAAAACCTCCACATCGTCAAGGGTGGCGGGTCTGCCGAGCAGGCCCTGGAATATTTCCGCGCGGGAGAACAGCTCGTTGCCGCCCTGCTGCTGGGCCACTATATCGAGAACCGGTTGAAGGCCCTCACCACGGCGGCGACGGGCCGCGTGTTCACGGTGTTGTCCGAAGGATTGAAGGAGATGGAGCAAAACCGCCGGATCAGCCGCTTCAGGGCAGGTTTGTTTAACGACCTCATGTTCCTGCGGAACAAGGCGGTGCACAAGCCGACGACCATTACCGAAGAGGATTTCAAAACGCTGGAGAAGAAAATGGCCCTTCTGGAAAAGACCGCATCATGAACCGCCGGTCCCTGTGGAAATATGTTCCGCCTGCCGGGCCGGTCCTGAGCCTGCTGCTGATCGGACTGGTGGTGCTGAGCGCGCTCCTCTATTACCGGGCCGTCAAGATCCAGCGCTTCCTGGAGCCGGTCCTGGCCCTTTCCCAGCCGCGGAACGAGTTCACCAGGAACATCAGTCTGAACTTCCAGCGGGAGTTCGGTGCGAGGCAGATTGGGGGCCTCCGGGCCCGGACGAGTTCCATCATCATCGATCGGTCCCTCCTGTTCTCCGCGAACGGGACCCTGAAACCATCGTCGAAGGCCATCATCAAAAAGCTGTCCCGCCTGTTCCTTTCGCTTTTGGCGGACACTCGTACCAGAAACAACATCAGCATCGTGCTGGTCAGCTTTCATTACCCTGATGACGGGCCGAAGCATGCCGCCAAAGCCGGGCGGATGCAGGCGCAGCAGATGGCCGGGCTCCTGCAGGATTCCCTGTATGCGGCGGAGCCTGAACTGGGAGAAAAGTTCAAGGCCTATTTTGCGGCAACGGTCCAGCCGGAACATCTCCGGCGTGGCGAGGCCGGGGTGATCGAGCTGCGCATCATACCGTCAGAGCTGCTGCATATCGAGGTGCTGCAGAAGCTGGTAAAGTACACGTACTGAGCAGGGCCTTCCGCCGCAACCAATGTGGAGGAAATCCGTCGGGAGTGAATCCCGACGCTACGGAAAGCATTAGTAGCGCCCCCTTTTACCGGGGGCGAACATTCGTTACGGAAAGCATTTGTAGCGCCCCCTTTTTTACCGGGGGCGAACATTCGTTACGGAAAGCATTTGTAGCGCCCCCTTTTATAGGGGGCGAACATTCGCGTGAATCTGTCAAGTTTTGAGAAACACTACCATACCGTGACCTCCTATCCCATAGACCTCATCATGCCGGCGCTCAAGGACGCGGTGGCGCACCATCCTGCCGTCATCCTGCAGGCGCCGCCCGGAGCGGGTAAGACCACCCGCGTGCCGATTGCGCTGCTTGACGTGCTGCGGCCTGAAGCGGGTCGCATCATCATGCTTGAGCCGCGAAGACTTGCGGCGGTATCCGCAGCGCGCTGGATGGCGAAGTCGCTTAACGAGCCGGTGGGCGACACAATCGGCTATGCCATTCGC
>JANPMZ010000407.1:0-2188 GCA_031427195.1 Nitrospirota bacterium | reverse complement strand
AGAACGGAACTTCACCATGATCATGAAACCGGCCGGTGTGCGGGATGCCAGATACATCGTGACCGACGGGCCCATCGGCGTCGGCAAGACGAGCCTTACCACGCTCCTTGCCGAGGAGCTTGGCGCACGGCTCATCCATGAGCGCGCGGAGGACAATCCCTTTCTTACGGATTATTACCGCGATCCCGACCGCTATCGGTTCCAGACGCAGACGTTCTTTCTGCTGAACCGGTTTGCGCAGCAGCAGGAGATGGCGCAGCCCGATCTGTTCACGCGGATCACGATCAGCGATTACCTCTTTGCCAAGGACCGGATCTTCGCGCACCTTACCTTGAACGACCATGAACTCGCCCTGTACGAGCAGTTCTATAAAATGCTCGAACCCCGGATCGTCAAACCCGATCTGGTCATCTTTCTTCAGGCCGACACCGATACGCTGTTGAAGCGCATCAAGCGGCGCGGCCGGTCCTACGAAAAGGAGATGAACCCCGATTATATCGCCGACGTGAACGAGGCCTACAACCAGTTCTTTTTTCACTACACCGAAACGCCGCTGCTCGTCATTAATACCTCGGACATCGATTTCGTCCATTGCCGTGAGGACCTGGATGACCTGCTCAAGCAGATTCTAAGCATGAAGCAGGGAACGCAGTACTATGTCCCGGTGTCGCGCGGGAAGAAGTAGCCGACCGCGATCTTCGTTCCCACTCCACTATGAAGCATCCATGCCGACGAGTCGGTACAATGGAGAATGAAAACCCCTCACCCTACCTTCTCCCCTCGGGGGAGAGGATAAAGGTGAGGGGGATTTACCGGTGAAAGGAAAAACAATTATGCCCAATACCATCGACAACTACAACGACGACCAGGCAACACGCGAGGCGCTCGCGAGCGTTGGTTCTGAACGGACGCTGCATGAGTTCTACGGTTATTTCTTCGGCTGCATGGCAGCGCCGAAGCCGGCCTTGCCTTCTCAGAGTCTGCCGCTCTTATTCGACGCGGACAATGCGGATTTTTCTAGTTTGGAAGACGCAGACAACCTCATGGCTAACTTGATGTCGCTCTGGAACTTCATTGTCCGGTGGAAGCCGGAAGAAGATCCCTGCTATTTTCCCGAGACCGAGTATGCCGCAATCAACTCGGGTTTCAAACAGCGCGGGTCCGACGATCAGGCGATGATCCAATTCTTTATCCGGGGGCTTGACCAGGGAGATACGAAGGAAAACGATTTTTCCGACGAGGCTATCGATGCGATGCACGATCTTGAGGACTCGGCAGTACTCCTGCAAAAATATACCGGGCAATACGCGCAGAAAGATCCCGAGGCGCCCGTTGAAGACCTGGAAAAAGCAGCAGCGCTCTTTGATGAGCTGGAGGAGGTCGTTGCCGACAGCATCGCACGCGTCACGATAGGGCTGAAGGACGCGAAGGCCAGGGCCGCGAGAAAGCTTGCCGCCGCAGCCAAGGAAGAGAAGCAATCGAGGCCGCAAACAAGGGGTCGGCGTTGATGAGAACGATCAGCGGAAGTGAGCCTGCGCCGAGGCGCGGAACATGAAGATCATTGCCACCATAGCTGAGATGCGGTCCTTTTCAGAAGCGCACCGGATGCAGGACAAGAAGCTTGGATTCGTGCCGACCATGGGCTTTCTGCACCAAGGTCATCTCTCGCTCATTGACCGAGCGCGCCGGAAAAACGATATCGTTGTCGCAAGCATCTTTGTAAACCCTACGCAATTCGGGCCGAAGGAGGACCTGGACCACTATCCCCGGGATGCGGCAGGTGACCAGGTAAAGTGCGAAGGGGCCGGTGTTGATGTCCTCTTCTTGCCGCAGGCGTTGGAGATGTATCCTGAAAAGCCGGCAGTTTTTGTTACGGTCGAGGGGGTTTCGGAGGTCCTGGAGGGCGCACTGCGGCCCGGGCATTTCCGGGGCGTGGCAACGATCGTGGCTAAACTGTTCAACATTGTAAAGCCGCATCGCGCTTATTTCGGCCAAAAAGACTTTCAGCAGTGTGTGGTGATCAGGCGCATGGCCGCCGGCCTAAACCTCGATGTCGAGGTCGTGGTGCTTCCGACGGTGCGTGAGCAGGATGGGCTTGCCATGAGCTCACGGAACAGCTATCTGGGCGAAGAAGAACGACGCATTGCGAGCACGATCTGGCGTGCCCTGAGCGAAGGAGAACGGTTGT
>JANPMZ010000406.1:0-3487 GCA_031427195.1 Nitrospirota bacterium | reverse complement strand
CTTGACGTCCTTTGCGCGCTTTGCGAGAGATGCCTTTTGGTTCCGGCTTGTCCGGGTTATAGGATGCCGGGCCTATTTCGGTTTCCAGACCGTTCCGTCGGCCCGGTCGAACAGCTCCACCCCGCCGTCATCAATGACCTTGCGGATTCGGTCTGCCTCGGCCCAATCCTTGCGTGCGCGCGCTTCGTTCCTCAAATGGATGAGCTCCTCGATCCGCTCGATGGACAGGGTCACTTTGCTTTCCGCCTGCCGGCTTTCACTGAACCAGGCTTCGGGGTCGCGGGTGAACAACCCCAGGGTCCGACCGACAGCATCGAAAGCATTGCCGGCGCTGGACAGGATGATATACGCCGCATCCTCACTTTTTGCGGATGCATCGGCAAGGAACTTGTTCACCTCGCGCACCAGATCGTAGATAAGTCCAATGGCGAACGCAGTATTAAAATCATCATCCATCGCCTCGTCAAAGGCTTTCGGCAGGTTCATGATCTTGTCAAAGAGCGGTCGGTCAGCGCCTGCAACGACCTCTTCGGCCTTTACCAGCGGCGCTCTCTTCCCCGCCAGAAACTTGACCATCCCCTCTTTCATGGTATAGAACCGGTCAAGCCCGGCCCGGGCGTCCTTCAGATTGGCGTCGGAAAAGTCGATGGGGCTGCGATAGTGGGTGGAAAGCAGAAAGAGCCTGACGATCTCCGCGTCGTACCGGTCGAGGATATCGCGGATGGTAAAAAAATTCCCGAGCGATTTCGACATCTTTTCCTGATTAATGTTCACAAATCCGTTATGCAGCCAGTAGTTCACGAACTTCTTTCCGGAATAGGCCTCGCTCTGGGCGATCTCGTTCTCGTGGTGCGGGAAGATCAGGTCCTTGCCGCCGCCGTGAATATCGAAGGTCTCTCCAAGGTGCTTGAAGCTCATGGCGGAGCACTCGATGTGCCAGCCAGGCCTGCCCGGCCCCCAGGGGCTGTCCCATGCCGGTTCACCCGGCTTCGATGCTTTCCAGAGCGCAAAGTCGAGAGGATCGGTCTTGCGTTCATCGATCTCGACCCGGGCCCCGGCCTTCAGGTCCTCAAGGTTGCGTTTCGCAAGCTTGCCGTACTCTGAAAAGCTCGCGACCCGGAAATACACATCGCCGTCCACCGGGTAAGCATGTCCCTTCTCCACAAGGCCCTTGACGATCTGGACCATTTCGCCCACATGCTCCGTCGCCTTGGGCTCCCTGTCCGCCCGGGCAACTCCGAGCCGTTTCATGTCCTCATGGTAGGCTTGAATATACTTGTGCGCTACTTCCTCGGTAGTGATGCCCTCTTGTCTCGCGCGATTGATGATCTTGTCATCGACATCCGTGAAGTTGCGTACGTAGGTAACCTTATATCCCTTGCGCACAAAGTAGTTGCGGATCACGTCAAAAGCCACGGCCCCGCGGGCATGGCCGAGATGGGAATAATCGTATACCGTGATTCCGCAGGCGTAGAAAAGCACCGTGCCGGGATGGATCGGCACAAACTCTTCTTTTTTTCCAGACAGGGTATTGTAGAGCTTTATCATAGACAGAACTTCCTCGATTAACGTATACTTTGGCAAAGCAACGATTTATCAATTATATACACTAGAAACAAACAACGTCGTGAGACCGTCAATACTATAGATTGCACCGGTTTTTGTCAAGGGATTTAAAGGGAACAGGAGCCTCATCATGACCACCGCACAGCGGCGTTTTGTTGTTCAGGAACATAAGGCCAAACGCCTTCACTATGACTTTCGTCTGGAGATAGGCGGTGTGCTCAAGTCCTGGGCAGTGCCCAAAGGCCCGTCGCTCGACCCCGCGGACAAGCGCCTTGCGGTCATGGTCCCCGATCACACGCTTGAGTATGCCGGCTTCGAGGGCATCATACCGGAAGGCAGCTACGGAGCAGGGTCGGTCGTGATATGGGACGCCGGTGAATTCGTGCAGATCGGGACAGCCAGCCCTGAAGACGCACTGCTGGTAGGCAAACTTACCTTTGAGCTTTACGGGGGGATATTAAAGGGCGCCTTTACCCTCGCCCGTATGAAAGGCCTGACCGATGGCACGGGGAAAGAATGGCTGCTCATGAAGAAGAAGGATGCTCATGCAAAAACCGGCTATACGATTAAAACGGCGCTCACTCCCGAGAAGCTCAAGTCGCTGAAAGAGCTCGTCCCGCCCTGCGAAACAACGTAAGATGGAGAAAAGGCAGAATAATAAATCGTTGACGGTGTGGATGATTATCATTAAGTGCGGTTCCTTAATCGCAGTGGACGGTGTTGCACCCGTTGCGTTTAGCCCTCAACCACCCGCAACACAGTATCCAGTTTGTCGTTTAATACCGGTTGGAGCATGTCACACCCGGCTCGGTGCAAGATCATACACAAGATCATGATCGCGTCTGCCTACCGCGATAACAACAATCACCTGGCGCTTGTCGTCAACCTCATATCCGAGCCGGTAACCGACATCCCTGAGTTTGATCTTGTAGCAGTCCTGCATTCCGGGCAGGCGAGCGGAAGCAACGTGGGGTGAAGTAAGACGTCCGGCAAGTCTTTGCAATGATGACAAGGTTAAAGAAGTGACCCTCTGGATGCCCAAAATACCGGAACTGCATCGTCCTCATAGCGGTCGCCAGCAACCGCTTCAACAGGTTCCGCTGCATTTGCGCGCTGCCCGCAGATCGACAAAGAGAGCAGAAGAAGGAAAAGAAATATCGACCGGAAACTCATTCCAGCGCACCTCAACTCTCTTCCTTTTATACTGTATCTTTATTTTACCAGATTGCATGAGGAATTACATAATAAGGGCATGGTCATCCGGGACAGTAAGGAGGGAGGTTCAGCACAAAAAAAACCGCTGCCTCCAAAAGAGAACAGCGGTGGAATAGAGCGGATCATTGTTCGGGCGACGTGCGCCGGCGATCTAGCAGGTGCTGCAGGAAGAACCGCAGGAACTCTGCTGCATGCCCGTGAGCACGAAGCCCTGCGCTTCCACAAAATCGATGCTGGTCGTGTTCAGCATGTCGTTCGCACGCTGTTCAAGAAAGAGCTTGAGCCCGTCCTTCTCAATCGTAATGTCGCCCTGTGAGGCTACTTTGGCTATGTCCATAGCCAGTGAAGGGCTTCAGCCGCCGGGGACAACGAATATCCGCACACCGTCCCCTGCCTTTCCCTGCTTCTCAACCACCGTTTTAAACTGTTTTACCGCACCGTCTGTCAAGCTTACCATGGGTCCTCCTGGCTGCATGCTGAGCCTGTGATCTCAGTCATGATAGATGTCGTACTGCCTGCCTCGATGATTTCGAGGTGTGCATAGTACCAATATCCTCAAAGAACTGCAACTGTTTTTTTCGGCCAAAATGACGCTTAAAACCTTGTTATACCAGGCAGGTATTTCGTGTTTTGTCTCTTCTATAATTCCGCAAGCTGAATGCGTTTCCCTTCGGCTTTTCTCCGGATCACCGTGTCTGCGGCAGAG
>JANPMZ010000405.1:0-2342 GCA_031427195.1 Nitrospirota bacterium | reverse complement strand
CATTCACCATTCCTTCGAAGGAGAGGCGGTGCTGTCCGTGGGCAAGGCCATTGACTACATCAACCGCGGCGCTTCGGGCCTCGTGAATGCGATGCCCTTCACCTGTATGCCCGGCACGATCGCGGGCGCCGTGCTGAAGCGCGTTCGCGAAGACCACGATAACATCCCGCTCCTGAACATTGCCTACGAAGGACAAGGGGACTCCCAGACCCTCACCCGCCTTGAAGCGTTCATGCACCAGGCGCGGTCCTTCCGGCAGCGATCGTGACGCCGACAGCCCGGCACTGCTCCCGGCGCCATGTGACAAAAACGTAAACAGCGCAAGTCATATTGCTTCTTGCCATTTAGCGCGATTTATAATAATCTCTGTAGTCATGAGCGATCCGAAGAGTCCATTGATCATCCCCTGTCCTCCTGAAGTGCTCACCCTGGCCCAAAACTTCCATGAACATGCGGACGACTACAAATCCGGCAAGTATAACGAGACCCAGCTCCGGCAGCAATTCCTCAATCCGATGTTCGAGGCTCTGGGTTGGGATCTTGCAAACAAGTCGAACACTGCCGAGGCGTATAAAGATGTTGTGCATGAAGATGCCATCAAGATCGGACAGGAAACAAAAGCGCCTGACTATTGCTTCCGCATCGGCGGCACCCGCAAGTTTTTCCTCGAAGCCAAGAAACCATCGGTCTATATAAAGGAAGATATCCCCGCCGCTTTCCAGCTCCGGCGCTACGCCTGGTCGGCCAAGCTTCCTTTGAGCATCCTGTGCGATTTCGAGGAATTCTCGGTGTACGACACCCGTATCAGGCCCGATAAGAACGATAAGGCCTCGACCGCGCGCATCCTCTACCTGACATACAAAGATTATTCCGAGAAGTGGCACGAGCTCGCTTCGGTCTTTTCCAAGGAAGCGGTGCTCAAGGGCTCCTTTGACAAATACGCGGAATCCACGCGGCTCAAAAAGGGCACAGCAACCGTTGACGACGCGTTCCTGACCGAAATCGAAGCCTGGCGCGACCTCCTTGCCCGGAACATTGCCATCAGAAACCCCGATCTTTCCCAGCGTGAACTGAACTTCGCTGTCCAGCGGACGATCGACAGGATCGTGTTCCTGCGCATCTGCGAAGACCGGGGCATCGAGAATTATGGCAGGCTCCAGGCGCTCCAGAACGGGACCAATTCCTATAAGCGGCTGGTTCAGCTCTTTTCTCAGGCAGACGACCGGTATAATTCCGGCCTCTTCCATTTCCAAAAAGAGAAAGGCCGGCACGAAGAGCCCGATACCCTCACGACAAAGATCGAGCTCGACGACAAGCCGCTGAAGGAGATCATCAAACGGCTCTACTATCCCGAAAGCCCTTATGAATTCTCCGTCCTTTCCGCCGACATCCTGGGCCAGGTGTATGAGCAGTTCCTGGGCAAGGTTATCCGCCTCACCGCAGGGCACCAGGCAAAGGTGGAGGAGAAGCCCGAGGTCAGAAAAGCTGGCGGTGTTTATTACACGCCGAAGTACATCGTCGATTACATCGTGAAGAATACAGTGGGGCATCTACTGGACCCCCCTTTGGAAAAGGGGGGCAAGGGGGGATTTGAAGCTTCAGACGTAAATCCCCCTCAATCCCCCTTTGTCAAAGGGGGAAACAGCATTACGCCGAAAGAAGCCTCCAAGCTTCGCATCCTCGATCCCGCCTGCGGGTCCGGTTCATTCCTGCTTGGCGCATATCAGTACCTCCTCGACTGGCACCGAGACTGGTATGCGGAGAACGATCCCAAAAAATGGGCCACAGGCAAGAATCCTGCTATCTATCTGGCCCAGGGCGGTGATTACCGTCTGACCACGACGGAGAGAAAGCGCATCCTGCTGAACAATATCTATGGCGTGGACATCGATTCTCAGGCCGTGGAAGTCACCAAGCTTTCGCTGCTGCTGAAAGTCCTTGAGGGCGAGAACAGCCAAACACTTCAAAGCACCTTCATTCACGAGCGAGCGCTTCCCGACCTCGGTGACAACATCAAATGCGGGAACTCGCTTATCGGGCCGGACTTTTATCAGCAGCAGACCATGTTGGATGATGAAGAGCGATATCGTGTGAATGTGTTTGATTGGAAGAAAGAATTTCCGCTCATATTTCCACCCTCTCCCCGTGAGGGTGAGGGCCGGGGTGAGGGGGGATTCGACGCTGTGATAGGGAACCCACCGTATGGGGCTGAATTTCAGCAAGATACAATCGAATATCTAAAAAATCACTATTCTACTTTTGTTTGGCGTGGAGAAAGCTATCTGATCTTTGTTGAAAAAGCTGTCAATCTGATCAGACCGGGTGGATTGTTTGGCTACATT
>JANPMZ010000404.1:0-2669 GCA_031427195.1 Nitrospirota bacterium | reverse complement strand
GCGCGTCGCCGTATTCGGCGACCAGCTTTTTTGTTCCTTTCTGACCAGGCAGTAGTTTTGATCTCGCTGTCATTGCGGACCTCGAATAAAAAATGTAGGAAAACTCACTGATCGAAAAAAACCGCGAATAGAGGAAATGCGTATCATCAAAGAGGTAACGTGGAGTGGCGACATCAAAAATTATATTTTATTCATCAGGGCAAGTCGAGTTATTATATTATTTACGCATCGGACAACTCCGGTCTTATCCTGACATGTGTGTGGGCGCTCCGGGAACTATTGGGGTCAGACTTTAGAATTGACATTCTCCATCCTCGTGATAGTTCCCACTCATGCCACGGAAGCCCCGCATAGAATTTGAAGACGCATTCTATTACTTGATCACACGTGGGAACCAGCGGCAGCAGCTCTTCAAAGAGCCCGTCAGAGTTTTTATCCAACGAAACTAGAAGAGTTGTAGGTGTACTCAACATCAACCTCAATCAACTGCCTGGCTACATCCACTTTTAACCGTGAATCCATACTGTATTTCTACCTTTGCGACTTGCTCCTTGATTTTCATCCGCAGTTCCGCCTTGACACCCCTAAACATTAATGATACTTTTCGGCATGCTTGTTTACCTGAATGGACGTTTTGTTCCGAAAGAAAAAGCGCTGGTTTCGGCTTTTGACCACGGTTTTTTATACGGCGACGGCATCTATGAGACCATGCGCGCTTACCAGGGGACCATCTTTGAATTGAAGCGGCATCTCCGCCGTCTGGAGCTCTCGGCATCCGCCATCTCCCTGAAGCTCCCGATCCCGATCAATAAGATCGCTGACGCGTTGAATCAATCGGTCCACGTCAACAAACTGAAAGATGCCTACATCAGGCTCCATATCTCCCGCGGACCAGGCGAGATCGGGCTGGACCCGGCCTTGTGCGGCGCACCAACCATGGTCATCGTGGCCAAACCGTTTCATGACTATCCTGCGGAGACACTGCACCCGGGCTGATAAAGGAAGCCTTATGAACAAAACTGAACTCGTCAATCTCCTTTCAAACCATCAGACCTTTTTCGCCACGAACAAAACGAAAGACCTCTCCTTCCGGCGCGAACAACTGAAACAACTCCGTCAGATGATCGTCAGGAACGAAGCCGCCCTGTTCGAAGCGCTCAGGCAGGATCTTGGCAAATCAGCCTTCGAGGCGTACGGCGGAGAGACCGGCTTTGTCGTCAGGGAGATCGATGTCGCGCTGAAAAATCTCGACCGCTGGTCCCGGCCAAAGCGCGTCAGTACCCCGCTTGCTCATTTCCCCGGCAGAAGTTGCGTGTATCAGGAACCGTACGGCCTTGCGCTCATCATCGGTCCCTGGAACTTCCCCATCCAGCTGATGCTCACTCCCCTGATCGGCGCCATGGCGGCTGGCAACTGTGCATTGCTCAAACCTTCGATCACCGCGCTCCATACGTCGCAGCTCCTTGCCCAACTCATAAAGGACCACTTTGACCGGGCGTACATCTCCCTTGTCGAGGGCGGAGCGGAAACAACACAGCTGCTGCTGAAAGAACGCTTCGATTACATTTTCTTTACCGGCGGACCTGCCACGGGCAGGATGGTGATGGCTGCGGCAGCCAGACACCTGACGCCGATCACTCTAGAACTGGGCGGCAAAAACCCCTGCATCGTGGACGAGGACGTCGACCTCGACGTCACCGCAAGAAGGATCGTCTGGGGTAAGTTCTTCAACAGCGGACAAAGCTGCGTCGCCCCTGACTATCTGCTGGTTCATCGAAACATTAAGAAGCCGCTGCTCGAGCGTATAGCGTCCGCTATCCGGGAATTTTACGGCAGCGACCCTTCCCAAAGTCCTGACTACGGCCGCATCATCGACCATGGCCATTTTGACCGCATCATGCGCCTCCTCGGCTCCGGCACCGTGGTCATGGGAGGGACAGGCGACCGGGCCACGCGTTATATTGCGCCGACCATCCTGGATAACATTACCACCGGCGATTCGATAATGCAGGAGGAGATATTCGGGCCGCTCCTGCCTGTTCTCACGTATGATGAAATGGATCAGGCTATTGCCGTGGTCAATAACATGGCGAAACCGTTGGCGCTTTATCTCTTCTCGCGCAGCAGGAAGCTTCAGCAGCGGATACTTCGCGACACCTCTGCGGGCGGCGGATGCATCAATGATGTGGTGATCCAGGAAAGCTCGGACTCGCTCCCTTTTGGCGGCGTGGGCGAGAGCGGCCTCGGCGCTTATCATGGGAAAATGAGCTTCGACGCCTTTTCGCATCAACGGAGCATTATCAGGCGCGGGTTCCTGTTCGATATGATGCTCCGGTACCCGCCGTATAAGGACCATCTGAAATGGATACGGAAGCTTTGGTGAAAAATTCAAGCCTATCAACCGCGAATGAACGCCAATAGACGCTAATAAATTTGTTTTTTCCGAATTCGCGTTCATTCGTGTCCATTAGCGGTTTTAAAATTTTAATCGTTCATAAAAGGAGCATAACCCTTGACCATCCCCATAGTTCAGGTTGATGCCTTCACCGACCGTCCCTTTGCAGGAAATCCAGCCGCAGTCTGCCTGCTTGATGCGCCGCGCGACGAGCGCTGGATGCAAAGCGTGGCGAATGAAATGAACCTCTCCGAAACTGCTTTTTTGATCAAAC
>JANPMZ010000403.1:0-3971 GCA_031427195.1 Nitrospirota bacterium | reverse complement strand
CCCCACCTCCGTTACCATCGATTCTTCGGGCAAGTTTGTCTATGTGGCGAACAGCTTTAACGGTGTGGGCGGCAACAGCGTTTCTGCCTTCTCCATTGCCGCCACCAGCGGCGCTTTGACCAGGGTCGGCGCGACGGATGTGGCTGCGGGAACTAGCCCCATCTCAGTCACTATCGATCCTTCGGGCAAATTCGCCTACGTGACGAATTTCGGTTCCGACAACATCTCGACTTTCAGCATCGACGCCACTACCGGGGCCTTGACCGCCCTCTCCACAGTCACAGGTCGCAATGGCAGTTTCGCCATGGCCATGAGCAAGGGCACAGCGGCGGTAAGCTATGCACCGAAGTTTGCGTATGTAGCGAATCGAGGCAGTGCCGTCGTCGATGGCTCTGGATCTGTCTCGGCCTTTACCATCAACACTGCCACTGGAGCGCTCAACCCGGTTGGCTGCACCGGTGGCGCCTTGGTTTGTACGGGCAGTAACTTCGTGGCTGGAATTGCCCCCTTTTCCATCACCGCGGATCCCTCGGGCAAGTTTGCCTACGTGGCGAACGCCTCTTATGCTGCGGGCGGTGAGAGCGTTTCGGCCTTCACCATCGACGCCACAACAGGTGCCTTGAACAGGGTTGGTGTGGATGCAGCGCTGGGAACAGCACCCACCTCCGTCACCGTAGATCCCTCCGGCAAGTTTGTCTACGTGGTGAGTGGCGACGGCGTCTCTGCCTTTAGGATAATTGCCACGTCTGGGGCTCTCACCCCGGTTGTCTGCTCCGGCGGCGTCACAGTATGCAATGGCAATATTTTTCTGACGGGGGGAAGCAGCTCCAACTTTGGTACCGTTGATCCCGCCGGCAGGTTTGCCTACGTGACGAACAGCGTTCCGGCAAGTGTTTCGGCTTACAGCATTAATGCTGTGACCGGAGCGCTTACTCGGATCGATGCGGATAGTGTGGCGGCGGGCATTCAAAACTTTCCAGCGGGGCCCAGTCCTTACGCTGTCACGATCGACCCTTTCGGAAGATTTGCCTATGTGGCGAATGTTAGTTCCAGCAGTGTCACAGCCTATACCATCAATGCAGGAACCGGAGCGCTCACCCAGATTCTTTGCGGTGGCGGGGTCGGCTGTAGCGGCGACTACTTCCTTGTCGGGAGCATGCCTTCTTCTGTCAGCATCGACCCCACCGGCCGATTCGCCTACGTGACGAATGCGCTTTCCAATAACGTCTCGGCCTACAGCATTGTCGCCGGGACAGGGGCACTTGCCAGCATCGGTAGTGTAGCAGCGACCTTTCCTACCTCTGCCAGCGTTGACCCATCGGGCAAATTTGTCTACGTGACGAACTCGGACGGTGTCTCGTCTTTCAGTATTAACGCTGCCAGCGGTGAGCTAAGCAGTGTCGGTGTGGTGGTGTCGGCGGGAACATCTCCCTATTCCATCGCCACTACCGGCGCCATCGAATGATTACGCAATGTCACCCCGGCGCCGCAGGGCGTCGGGATATTCAAGTCATATCAGGGTCAGGCTGGTCAGGCTTGATTTGTTGACTTATTGCCTCCCAACCCCTTCAACACCCCGGACCTCCCCCTCCTGCGTCGTATCCCGCATCTGCTGCGTGATAGCTGCGGGGTCCTTTCGCATATATGTCGCCAGCTTGCTCCCACGGTGGCCCAAAGCACCGGCTACCTGGCTGAATATCCTCCTGGCACGCACAAGCTCTTCTGTCCGGCCATTGCAGCGGATGTCGTCTACGGTAATCGCGTACCGCTGCTCTATCGCTTTCGCTATTTCATCAAGACCTTTCTTCTTTTGACGGATATGCGCTTCCTCGGTCGTGTTGTACCATGACCCGTTCCACGAATTCATCGTCTCCCAGGAGGCGCTGGTCTATGGTGGCGTAGACGTTTGCCTTGTCCATATGGATCCTCGTGCGGCGAACGTTTGCCGCGCGGACGGGTGATTATTACCTTGCGTTCATGAGTGACATGCAGTATTTTCTCAAAAAGGACGTCAGCCCGCGGACGAGGAAACAGGCTTTCGCCGGACGCCGTTTTTTGCCGCTGGTGACCCATCAGGAGAAGCCACGACGAGCATGCATACGAACAAGACTTCCATCGCCAAAATAAGCCGACCGAATATTTCCGGGACCTTTGCCCGAAAGCGGCTGTTCACGTTGCTGGACGATTGCCGCAAACGGCAGATCGTCTGGGTATCCGGTCCCGCCGGCTCGGGCAAGACGACCCTGATCGCCAATTATCTTGACGAACGCAGGCTTCCCTGCCTGTGGTATCAGGTTGATGCGGGTGACGCGGACATTGCCAGTTTCTTTTACTACCTCGGACTCGCCGCGCAGAAGGCCGCGCCGCGCTTTCGGAAAGCTCTTCCGCTCCTGACCCCGGAATATCTGCTCGGCGTCTCTGTTTTTACGAGAAGCTTTTTCGAAAATATGTATTCCAGGCTAAAGCCGCCCTTCGTCGTTGTGCTCGATAACTATCAGGAAGCGCCGAACCAATCCCCCCTCCACGATTTGATAAACCTAGGGCTGTCGCTCATCCCCCCGGGGATACACGTATTCGTGTTGAGCAGAAACGAGCCGCCCGCGGCTTTTACGCGCCTGCGCGCAAACAACGCGATGCAGGTGGTCGGCTGGAATGAACTCCGATTCACCCTGGAGGAATCGAAGCAGATGGTCCGGCTGAAAATGAAACAAAAGCTGACCGAAGTTGCTATCGAGGAACTGCATAAGAAGACGGAGGGCTGGGCTGCCGGCCTGGTACTTCTTATGGAAGACGCGGGGACGGAAAAGGCCCGGCCGCAAACAACCGGCGCGCACTTTCAGCCGGAAGTCTTCAATTATTTTGCGGGAGAAGTATTGGACAAATTAGACAGCGAGACCAGGGACTTTCTGCTCATGACCGCGTATTTTCCGACAATGACGACGCGGATGGCTGAAAAAATGACTGGCCAGGACAACGCGGGAGAAATTCTTGCCGGATTAAACCGTAACCATTTTTTCACGGAAGCACATCAAACCGCGGATCCGAGCTATCAGTACCATGCCCTGTTCCGGGAATTTCTTCTGACAAAGATGAAGGAGTCGCTCAAGCCGGAGGGCGTCGTTCACGCGCAAAATCGCGCAGCCGCGATTTTGGAGGAAGCGGGCCAGGTGGAAGACGCTGCCCGGCTCTCCTGGAGCGCCGGGGACTGGAACGGCCTGACACGGCTCGTCGTGATTCACGCAAGCGCCCTCGTCGCGCAGGGCAGGGCGCGGACGATCGGGGAATGGCTGGAAAACATGCCCGGCGAGCTCATCGCGCGGGACCCGTGGCTCCTGTACTGGTTCGGCGTTTCCCGGATGTCCCACGACTTGCACGAGAGCAGGCTGCTGCTCGAACAGGCCTACGGCTTGTTCAAAGAGCGCGGCGACGCTTCCGGCCTGTACCTGTCGTGGTCGGGGATCGTCGAGACTTTTGTCTACGAATGGAGCGACTTTCACCCCCTCGACCGCTGGATCGCCGAGGCCGAAGTTCTTCTGCGGGACCATCCCGCATTCCCCTCCGCGGAGCTCGAGGCGCGCTTTGTCTCCGGGCTTTTCTGCGCCCTCATGTACCGCCAGCCCCACCATCGGGACCTGCCGCGCTGGGAAGAGCGCGTCAGGAGGATGATCGATTCCGCTGAGGATATACGCATCAAACTCACGGTGGGCAGCCATCTTGTCTTTTACTATACCTGGTGGAGCGGCGATCAGTTGAAGGCCGCGATGCTCGTGAACACCCTGCGCTCAGCGGTGCGCTCGGCCGAGATCAGCCCCATTTCGAAGATTGTGTGGCAGGCCATCGAAGCAGCATCCTCATGGATGACGGGAGACAACGAGGCTTGCCTTGCCGCGGTGAAGGACGGTCTGCGCATCGCCGGGGAGACGGGTGTGCGCCTCTGGAATTTCATGCTCTTGTCCCAGGCGTCCTTCGGC
>JANPMZ010000402.1:0-10036 GCA_031427195.1 Nitrospirota bacterium | reverse complement strand
CAGATGATGGGCCAGATCGCATCGGCCACCCAGGCGCAGAGCAGCGGTTCGGAGACCATTCTCAAAGCCTCGGAAAGCATGCGGGACATCGCCCGCCGCGTGAACATGGCCCTGACGGAACAGGGCCGCGGCGGCAGGCAGATCGTCGAGGCAGCGGAGAACGTGACTGCGGGCGCAGGCAAGATCGCCGCCGTGACCAGCGAACAACGGCAGGGCGCAAGCCAGATCCTTCATGCCATGGAGCGGATCCAGGACCTGCCGCGCCAAACCATGAAACGGATGGAAGGCATGGCCGACGCGCTGAAGCTGCTGAATGAACAGGCGGCGCTGCTGAACCGGGAACTGGTTACCATGACGGTGACAGCGCCGCAGGGCATCCGGCCACCCCGGTGAAGGGATAGGAAATGCTACGAACCATTAAAGAAAAAATAGCCGCCAGCAAATTGAAGAAGAAGCTCGATGCCAGCATGGGGTTGAAATTCGTGGTGGTCATGACCTGTTTTGTCTCTCTCCTGATGATCGCCGGGACCTTCTTTGCTGCGCGCACCATGATGGCCGGGGAGTACCGGTCCATCGAGACGCGGGGGCGGGAGCTCGGCCTGTTCCTGGGCAAGGCAGGCAGCGACTTCATTCTGGCCCGGAATATCGTGGCACTGGACTCGCTGGTCGATGAGGCGGCAAAATCACAGGATGTGCTGTATGCTGTGGTCGCCGATGCCAACGGCGTCGCGCTCAGCACGTCCTATGTCAGTTTCAACCGCGACAATCCTGGCGTGAAGGCGCTCATGACCGAGGAGGGGGCAAGCGATGTTCCCGCTCTCATTGCCAGGGTCCGCCAGCGGTTCGAGGTGCTTGAAGTGGCGGTCGAGATCAATCCCCGGGGGACAAAGATCGGCATGGTCACCATGGGTTTTGCAATAGCAGACGTGCAAAAAGCGATCCGGAACATTGTTTTGCTGCTGCTCGGCACGAGCGTCGGGACCGTGCTGTTGCTGTCCTTCCTGCTTCACGTCATGACGAAGAAGATGATCGTGACGCCCACGAAGGAGGCCGTTGCCGTGGCTTCGAACATTGCCGCCGGCGACCTCAGCGTGAGCGTGCATGTGAAGTCCGTTGATGAGATCGGGATGCTCGGTCGCGGCCTGAACCGTATGATCATCGGCCTCAAGGGCCTGGTCGGGAACGTGCGTGCGGCCGCCGTCAACAGCGCCGCGGTCTGGGAAAAAGTGCAGGGCATAACTGCAGAAATATCCACGGGCAGCAAGGCCCAGGCCGAGTCCGTCGAGGAGGCAGCATCCTCGGTGAATGAGATGCACTTCTCGCTCAAGGAGATCGCCGGGAACGTCGAAGATATTTATGAGACCTCGGAGCAGACCTCCTCGTCGGTCATCGAGATGGCTGCCTCGATCCAGGAGGTGGCTCTGACGATGTCCGAGCTTTCTTCTTCCATCGAGGAGACCGTCTCCGCGATTACCCAGATGTCCGCCGCAGTCCGGCAGATCGCCGAAAATGTGGCGGTTTTGTCAGCGGCGGCCGAGGAAACCGCTGCGTCAACCACGGAGATCAGTGCTTCTGTGCGGGAAGTGGAGTCCAATGCCAGGGAGTCGGCAATCATCGCCGAGGCCGTTGCCGCCGATGCCGAACATCTGGGTATGCGGTCCATAGAAAAAACGATCGAAGGCTTGGTCAGGATCGCGGATTCGACCAGTAGAACGGCCGGCGTTGTGAACCGCCTGGGCGCGCGCGCCGAGAACATCGGCAGCATCCTGACGGTCATCGAGGACATCACGGACCAGACCGGTCTTCTTGCCCTGAATGCGGCCATCCTTGCCGCACAGGCCGGCGAGCATGGCAGAGGTTTTGCCGTGGTGGCCGCGGAGATCAGAGAGCTGGCGAACCGTACGGCGTCATCCACACAGGAGATCAGCAAGCTCATTACCTCGGTGCAGGAGGAGTCCCGCGAGGCGATGGAGGTCACGCGGGAAGAGGCCGTCATGGTGGAAGAAGGGGTGCGGCTTTCTCAGGAAGCCAGAGCAGCGCTCAGCAAGATCCTTGAGCGCGCCGGGCAGTCCCGCGACATGAGCAGGAACATCAACCGCGCGGCGAGCGAACAGTCCATGGGCATCCGGCAGGTGGGCGCTGCCGTGGACAAGATCAATAACATGGCGCACCAGATCGCCCTGGCCACGACCGAACAGCGGATCGGCAGCGAGCAGATCATGCGCGCCGCGGAGAAGATGCGGGAACTGACGCAGGTCGTCAAGCGCTCCACCGATGAGCAGGTGAAGGGGAGCAAGGACATCACCGGCGCTGTTGAAAATATGAGCGCCAAGATCAGCCTGGTGAACCGGGCGGCCGGCGAGGTCCAAATAGGGAGCGACCTCATCGTGCAGGCCATTGACCGGATCAAGGAGATCGCCCGGGCGAACGCGGACCTGGCTGCGGGGCTGCATGTTGCCATGGACGTGATCGCCGGACAGGCCGGTTCGCTGAACAAAGAGATCGAGAAGTTTAAGACCTAATACGGACAAACTGGAAAACCACTTAGCCATATACCTATTGATACATTTGTAGAAAGTCATTATCCACCGCAGAGACGCGGAGGCGCGGAGGAAACCCTGGTGAAAATAATAAAGATTTTCTCTGCGTCTCAGCGTCTCTGCGGTTAAATCTGATTACCGCCGTTTTGCGTCGCTATTGATACCGTGCATGGATAAGTGGGTCTAAGAACGTGAGAGACACGAGAGAGAAAAAGATCATTGCCGCGGAAGAGAGCATGCAGCTCGTTACCTTCCAGGTCGGTGCCGAGGAGTTCGGCCTCGACATCCGGTCGATCGCCGAGGTGGTACGTCCGCTGCGCATCACCTCGCTTCCCCGGATGCCGGAATTCATCGAGGGGGTCATCAATCTGCGCGGCGCGATCATTCCGGTCGTGGACCTGCGAAAGCGGTTCGGACTGGAAGTCGCCCCGGGTCCGGCGAAGAAGGCGCGCATGTTGATCACCCGGGGAGCGGTGCGCGGCCCCGGCAGCGCCGGCAGCGACCTGCTCGGTTTAGTCGTGGACGGCGTGCGCGAAGTACTGCACATCCCGCGACAGCAGATCGACCCGACGCCGGTCGCGGCACGGGGCCTGCATGCGGACTTTATCGGCGGCGTGGGCAAGGTGGGTGACCGGCTGGTCATCCTGGTTGATATTACGAAGATCCTGAGCCGGCAGGAACGGGAAGCTTTGACGGAGGCGGGCGATGCCTGATCAGGAATTTCTCGAAAAAAAACTGCAGAGCGCTGATGCGGAAGAGCGCCGTGAAGCGGTCATCGATCTCGGCCGTTCGGGGGCCGGGGCCGCGCCGCTGCTCTTTCGTGCCCTGGGTGACCCGGACTGGCGGGTGCGCAAGACGGCGGTGGAGGCGCTGGTGCACATCGGCGGCGCCGGTGTCATTACGCAGTTGATCAAGACCCTGGCGCTTCATGACAATGCCGGCGCGCGAAACGCGGCCATCGAAGCGCTGGTGCATATCGGCGCCGGGGCAATCGATGACCTTCTGCCGATGCTGGGCGCCGCCGATGTCGATGTGCGGAAGTTCATTGTTGACATTCTCGGCGACATCCGGGACCGCCGTGCCGTGCCCGGCCTGATTAAGGCGCTGCAGGATACTGACGAAAATATCCGCGTGGCGTCCGCAGAGGCACTCGGCAAGATCCGGGACCCCCGGGCAGTGGACGCGCTGCTTGCCTGTCTGCAGCGCACCGATCAGGGCTGGCTTGATTATGCCGCAGCCGAGGCGCTCGGCGAGATCGGGGACGAGCGGGCCCTGGGCCCTCTGATGACCGCCCTGGGCCGCATCACGCTCCGGGAGCCGGTGCTGGAAGCGCTTGGCAAGATTGGCAACGAGAATACGCTGGCGCCGCTGGTCGCAGGCCTTTCCGATCCGCTTCGCATCGTGCGCGAGGTATCCCTGTCCGCGCTCCTGGCCATTCACCGGAAAAGCAATCAGGCGACGCGGCAGACGATCACGCGGACGGTGCGCGAGGGCATGAGCGAGGAAGCCGTGGCCTTTGTCGAACAGATGCTCGGCGCCACGGCCGGAGAGCTGCAGAAGGCCTGTCTTGCCGTGCTCGGCTGGGCCGGCAGGGAGCATTCCATTCCGAAGCTGCTTGCCCTGCTGACCGAGGAGGAACTTGAAGAACCGATGGCGCAGGCGCTCATTGCCATGCTTTCCGGAACAGGCTCGCAGCTGCTGACCTATCTTTCCGACGAGAACGCCCTGGTCCGGCGGACGGTGGCCCGGGTCCTGGGCGAGTTGGGCAGGTCCGAGGCGGAAGACCCGCTGATCAATCTGCTCGGCGATGAGAACGGACATGTCCGGAGCATGGCCGCGGAGGCCCTGGGCCGTCTGCGGAGCAGGAAGGCGGTGACGCCGCTGCTCGAGCTTTTGACGGACGAATACAAGAGTGTGCAGGAATCGGCAATGCAGGCGCTGGCCGCCGTCGGCGATGAATCCGTCCTCGACCGGCTGGTGAAAGAGTATACGCTGCAGGATATCCCGCTGCGCAGGAATATTGCGCTTTTGCTTGGGAAGTTTGCCACCGCCGGCGCTGCCGACGTCCTTGTTTTCGCACTCAAGGACGAAGAGGCCGAGGTGCGCAAGGCGGTTGTCCATGCACTGGGCAATCTGCCGGAAGAGCGGTCGTTGCGTCCGCTCATGCTGGCAGTGACCGACGATGACCCCGAGGTCAGGATGCTTGCCGCCGAGGCACTGGGCAGGCTTTCCGCGCCAGGTGTTTCCGAGGCGCTCATCTCGCTGCTCGAGGACCAGGACCTCTGGGTAAGGGCCGCCGCGGCCCGCGGGCTCGGCAGGATCGGGGGGGCGCAGGCCGGGCAGCTTCTGGCCTCCTATCTTGACAAGGCAAGCGATATCTTTCTTCTGGCGCTCGTCGAGCTCATGGGGAAGCTTCGGGTCGGACAGGCGCAGGCCGCCCTGCTGCGGCTTGTGGACCACGAAGACGCCGAGGTTCGCAAGGTCGTGCTGACGGCCCTGGCGGGTTATTCCTGGGACGCCGTCCGGCCGGCCGTGGTGTCCCGGTTGTCGGACCCGCATTGGAGCGTACGGAAGACGGCGATCGAGCTCGTCAGGCAGCACCGGGATGCCGCGCTGGAAGCGCTCCTGGCAACGATGGCAGCCGGTGACGCGGACAAGACCGTGCGTCAGGCGGCGATGGACGCGCTGGGGAGATAGATGCTTGAAGAACAGCACATAGCGCTTCCCGACGATATCTTCCGGCTCATTCGCGATCTGGTCCACAGCTACTGCGGCATCTACTTCGATGATGGTTCCAAGTTCCTCGTTGAGCGCCGGCTGGCGCGCCGCCTGGAGGAGCGCCGGGTCAGGACCTTCGAGGAATACTATCACTTTCTCCGTTATGACCGGAAGCGGGACGAGGAACTGGCGGTCCTCGTTGATAATCTGACGACGAACGAAACCTATTTCTTTCGGGAAAGCCCGCAGCTCCGGGCCTTTACCGAGGAGATCCTGCCTGAACTGCGCACGACCCTTGCCGACCGCAAATCGCTCCGGATCTGGAGCGCCGGATGCTCCACCGGCGAGGAGCCCTACACCATTGCCATGCTGCTTCTGGAGTCCGGCGCCTGGTGGCGCGACTGGCAGGTGGAGATCCTCGGGAGCGATATCAATCAGCGTGTCCTGCATACGGCGCGCAAGGGTGTTTACAAAAAGACGTCGCACCGGGTCTCGACGCCCGAGATGATGAAAAAATATTTTGTCGAGGAAGGCAAGGGCGACTACCGGATCATCGATGCGGTGCGCGAACTCGTGTCATTCAGCTATGTGAACCTCCTCGATCCCTTCAAGACCAGCCTGATCAACAACATGGACGTCATCTTCTGCCGGAACGTGATCATCTATTTCGACCGTGAGGCCAAGAAAAAAGTGATTGAAAGCTTCCACGACAAGCTCCGCGACAACGGCTACCTCCTCCTGGGCCACTCCGAGTCGCTGATCAACATCTCCAACGCCTTTGTTCTGCGCACGCTCAAGAACGACATGGTCTACCAGAAACCGGCGCGGGTCAGGACATGAGCGTGCGGGGGAAGGAATAGAGGCCGCAATGAAGAAGATCAAGGCGCTGGTCGTCGATGACTCGGCATATAACCGCATGACCATCACCAGGATGCTCGAGCGCGATCCGGGCATCGAGGTCGCCGGCGTTGCCGGTGACGGCATTGATGCGATCACTAAGACGCTGCGTTTTCAGCCTGATGTCATCACCCTCGACCTTGAAATGCCGACCATGGACGGGTTTACCTTTCTGCGCTGGCTCATGAAAGAGCGGCCCACGCCTGTTTTGGTCCTGTCGTCGCGCTCGGACAGCCGCAGCGTATTCCGCGCCATGGAACTCGGTGCGGTTGATTTCCTGGCGAAGCCGGAAGCCCGTATCTCGCGGAGCATCGAGGGGCTCCGGGAAGAACTGGTGGCCAAGGTGTACGCCGTCCTCAATCTGAAAATGTCCAAGGTCCAATCGGCCATGGATCTTCTGGCGAAGGGCCCGGCCCCGCAGCCGGCACACCGGGAAGATGGCGCACCGCAGGAGCGGGGTCCTATCGAGGTGGTTGCCATAGCGGCCTCCACCGGAGGGCCGCCGGCGCTGCAGGCGATCCTCGCGGCCTTACCGCAGCGCTTTAGCGCCGGGATCGTTATTTCGCAGCACATGCCGTCGGGGTTCACCCGGAGCTTTGCCGATCGCCTGAACAAGCTCTCCGCGCTTAGGGTGAGCGAGGCCGAGGCCGGCGACCGCATTCTTCCCGGCAAGGTGCTGATCACGCCCGGCGGATATCACCTGCTTGTGCGGAAAAAGGGAGCGAACCTCGCTGTTGAGCTCGTACCCCGGGTTCCGGAGGACGTGTATGTGCCCTCGGCTGACCGTATGATGGTCTCGGTTGCTGAAGCCTGCGGACCGGCAGCGCTGGGAGTCGTGCTTACCGGTATGGGGCGCGATGGCGCAGAGGGCGTGGTTGCCATAAAAAAGCAGGGAGGGCGGTGTCTTGCGGAAAGCGAGGAGAGCGCCGTCGTATTCGGCATGCCACAGGAGGCGATCCGGACCGGCGCCGTCGACAAGGTGCTGCCCCTCGGCATGATGGCCGACGAGATCCTGCTGCGGTGCAGCCGGAACAGAACGGGGCCGGCATGAGAAAAAGAAATAGACACTTGATAATTTTACCGGACTCCATTATAATTCCACCCATATCTGTATCAATGTGGCCGACGGCGTCGACGGCCCCCCGGACAAATCTCTCTCATTGGGGAGAGATGGTTCAGTTCAATACCGCGGCAGCTTGAGGAGGGCATAATGGACAAGGAAAGCGGATCGATTTCAAAAAAGGTCGAGGATTTTCTCCAGATATTCAAGAAGGGCGAAGAGTTCACTCAGGAGCTGCTCAAGGAAAACGAGAAGCTGCGGTACAAGGTCGCCAAGCTTGAGGAGCTCACCAAATACTCCGACCGCGACGGCACGTTCAAGGTGAATACGCTGGAAGAGCGGATCAAGTTCCTCGAAGAGGAGAACAGGAACCTCGCCGACCGCTACCGCGAGGTCGAGGAAGAGAACAAGGATTTTGCCAACCGCTACGTGGAGGTCGAGGCCGAGAACAACAACCTCGCGAACCTCTACGTGGCAAGCTACCAGCTTCATTCCACCCTTGATTTCAGCGAGTCGCTCAAGATCATTCTCGAGATCGTCATGAACCTGATCGGCGCCGAGGAGTTCTCGATCATGATGCTCGATGAAAAGACGAACGAGCTGACGATCGTGGCCAACGAGGGGATGGGCAACGAGCCCAGGCCGAGCATCAAGCTCGGCGAAGGTACGATCGGCAAAGCCTGCAAGTCCGGCGAATCCTTCTATCGCGAAGGCGACCCCACCGAGCTCACGGGCGTCGATTATACACACCCGCTCGTTTGCATTCCGCTCAAGATCAAGGAACATGTGATCGGCGTTATCTCGATCTACAAGCTGCTGGTGCAGAAGCAGGCGTTCAGCAACGTGGACTACGAAATGTTCACCATGCTCGCCGGCCACGCGGCGACGGCGCTGTTCTCTTCAAAGCTCTACTCTCAGTCGGAGCGCAAGCTGACGACGATCCAGAGCTTTCTTGACCTGCTGAAAGAAAAATAAACGGAGGTAGCAAATGCCCGATTATAGTTTTCTGGTTGTTGAAGATTCCCCCACCATGCGGCAGCTCATTTCCTTTGCCCTGAAGCGTATTCCGGGGAGCAAGGTCGTGGAGGCGAACGACGGCATCGATGCGCTCAAGAAGCTGTCGATGCAGAAGTTCGACGTCATCCTGACGGACATCAATATGCCCATTATGGACGGCCTGAAGCTTGTTTCCATGGTCCGCAACGATCCGGCGCATAAGGGCATCCCCATCGTCATCATTACGACCGAGGGCGCCGACGAAGACCGGAAGCGCGGTCTGGCACTCGGCGCCAATGCCTACATTCCGAAACCGATCCAGACCGCGGATCTCCTGAACGTGGTCAACCAGATCCTGGGGGGCAAGAGGTAGCGAGCGGGCGAAAAATGACGGTAGGTCACGAAGCGAGACGAAGGACGAGAGACGATACGGTTTCTCGTCCTTTTTGTTTGGTCACGGAGGTAATGCCCACGGCCAGGACCGTAACAATGCAGCGGCTGGAGCGTTCTTCGGATGAAAATAGCCAAGCAATGCATTGATGAGCAGGGACCGCCTGCTCGCCGAGATCGTACACCTTGGTAGCACGAGGGAGCGGCGTTTGAGCAATCAGAGGCCGTGAGTTCCCAAACGGCAAAGCTACAGGCCGCAGCGAAAGCGGCAGCAACCAGCTCTCTACTCTACCCATGCGGTCCACTGTCGTTAAAAGGAGGACAAGATGAAGATCAGTATATTTGTAGTCGTATTATTAGCCTGGAGTATCGCGGCTTTGGCCGACGTCAGCAATTTCAGCGCACACCTATATTCCAAATTCCAGGTCAAGGGGTGTACCAATTGCCATAACTTCTTCGATAAGAAACTCGGGGGGTTGGCGTTAAACAGCCTGTAGGTTGGGCAAAATGCCTCACCTTGCCCAACAGAATTCAAAAGATGTTGGGCTGTGTGATGCGTAGCCCAACCTACAAACTGCGGGAAGCGGCGGTAAAAGAGGGATTTATTATTCTTCCCCAAAAACTATAACCTACCTTATTTTCGCAACGATATCCTGTTGCCCAAAAGCCCTCTTTCCTGTATAGTCGTGCCAGATAGGGGCTCGCGGAACTGTCCGGAATTGCCGCTTTAAATCATACGTATCCCGCAACAGTCAGCATGCCCTCCCACAACACTACGTACAATCTTAAAAAGCGTGTTGGGCAAAAGGATTTACCTTGCCCAACGGTTCCTATAAAAGATGCTTGGCAGAAAGGCGCTGCCCAACCAACTAAATGGGAGCTGCCTGAGTTGTGTGTAAGACGCAATGCACGCCGAGTATCAACGTCCCGGAGTTTTCATTTTCCCTGTCAAGATGAAAGCATCCTGAGAACCAACGTCCCCAAGTCGTCTCCGTCCCCAAGTCGTCTCAAAAGGAGCTGATGCACGATAATCAACTTCTCAAAATTGCCCAGTTGGTTAACAACAAAGGTATTCAGTTTGTGGCGTCGATTCTCAAGGACAAGTTGCCCGAGGAGCTGAACCGGGAAAAATATTTTGTAGTGAAGTTATCACAAACTGATAAGCTATTCAGGATTGAAGGTTATTAAACGTAACAGCTGATTACCCCCCCCCTGTGCGAAAACAAGGACAGGGGGTCAACAAGGACAGGGAACAAGGACAGGGAACAAGGACAGTGGGTCAAATCTTCAATGATGACAATTATGTCACGAATGAAGATTTGACCGTACGCAGTAACAACTAATTATCTTGCGGGTTCAAGTCCCGCCCAAGGAGTTGTCCGTACACCTTGGTAGCACGAGGGAGCGGCGTCTGAGCAATCAGGGGTCGTGAGTT
>JANPMZ010000401.1:0-3008 GCA_031427195.1 Nitrospirota bacterium | reverse complement strand
GGCCGACTATGCCGTGGTCATCGAACTGGTCGAGACCACCAGCGTGCCGCGTGTCGTGTCCGGCGATGCCGATGACGATCAGGTCATCGCCGCTGCGGTCGCCGCCGGTGCGGCATTGACTGTGTCGGGAGACTCCGATCTGCTGAGCATGGGAAGCCGTCAAGGCATCAAGATCGTCTCGGCGGCCATGGCCGTGGAGAGCGTTGGGGCTTGAGGCAAGACCTGACCCCGAGGTCGTAAACATTAATATTCTATAAAAGTCCAATGAATATTTTCAGACGAATTCTGAATGAATTCTGGCTTCCAGCGATAATATCGATTTCTTGGACAGCCTACAACGCTTTTTCAAGCAAGACGCCTTGGTCAATACGCGACTATATAAATTCATTTGGACCAACCTTCTTTATTATTGCATGGATATCTGGCCAATTTTTTAGAATAAAGAAGAGTGAAGGTGTCGATCGAAATTTAGGGATAATCGACACACGCGTTGAGGCGCTAATGACAGCTAATAAGGCCCAATTCAACACCATCAAGCTTATGTTTGACGCGTTTCAAGCAGAGCGTCGCGCAAATCCTTCCGGCAGCGCCGAACTAGAAGAAGTAATTCCACTATCACGTGTCGTAGAATTCTATGACCAAATAGCAATATCATATAATCGCCGAAACACAGAAAACTATTTGGAAACTTATGGGCAAATCAACGCCGCAATTCGCTCCACAATTCCTAACCTAAAGGGACTCTCTATCTGCGACCTGGGAGGGGGAACAGGCACTCTTTTGAAATTATTTACTCAAGATGACGTTCATTGGACGAATATTGATTTGTCCAAGAAATCGTTAAAGGTTTTTGAAACAGATTTCTCGAACTACGTTCAGAAGATCAGCATTTGCGCCGACATAAGGGGTAACACCTTCATGGCATCTGGGCAAACATTTGACATACTCGTAATGAACTATATATTGTCATCGCTAGATATGCCTCCAGATTTTTCCGTAATTATAGATGCAATGCACGAGAAATCTATATTAGTAATAGCAGACAACCACAATTCCTACGTTCAGAAGTACCCACGCTATGGGTACAAGTTGGACGACGGGAGAACACTCTCAATTCGTCCACGCCCGATGAAACCAGATGAACTGCGTGAGCAAATTCAAGCCGCTGGTTTCATACAGCTGAGTTACAAATTAGTACTCAAGGATGGGTCGATGCCTTACTCTCAAATAAATATATTTCAGAAGTCAAACCGGTAATACTTTCTTGATTTGCAAGAGTGCGAATTTACCTTCCCCCTACTTGATTTGAATCACAAACAAAAATTAGGTTTGAGACTTTTTCAAATTGGAAAAGCATCAGTTAGCTTAGACCAGGCAACTTGCCTAAATACATATCTTGCCAAAGAAATCTTCTAGAAGAACTCGTTCAATCATTTGCTTCAGTCAACTCGCTTATGCAAGCGCAGCGCTATTCCGGCGGATCAATGAAAATATGCAATCGCTCAGCAAATGAGGCCAAATCAAATAATTACTTTAGTCTTGGATTTACAGAATGAGAATAGTTGTAGATACCGACTGCGGTTTAGATGATCTCTTGGCCATTATCTATTTACTATCCAATCCAGAAATTAAAATTGAAGCTATAACAACAGTGCATGGACTTGCTTCAGCAAAGCGCGGCGCAAGCAACATAGTTCGTGTCCTTTCTCGTCTCGGATTTCCAAACATTCCCGTCTATGTGGGTAGCGAAGTGCCCATAGGTAAACGACGGAAATTCCCTGACTTATGGATTGAGAGGACTGAATCGCTTGAACAAATCCAACTTCCAATCGCAAAGGTGTCAGTCTCTTCGAGATCTGCGGTCGACTATTTGGTGGAAAGCTTTTCAGAACGACCAAAAGTGTCTGTCTTAGCTCTTGGTCCGTTGACAAATATCGCTTTGGCGCTAAATTCTTGCGTAACATCACAAATGCCAGAACCAATCGATATAGTTTCAATGGGTGGCGCCGTTGATGTTCCAGGGAATTTGTTTGTTGATGGGGAGACGCAATCGGACAACTCCTACGCCGAATGGAACTTTTTTCTTGATCCTATTGCTGTCGCAACCGTTTTCGCTGCACCAATCAATGTTCGCTTGGTCCCACTTGATGCTACAAATAGTGTCCCAATAAGGCCTGACCTACTAGACGCACTACGGATACATCCGCAGACTGAAGCTTCTTCATTTGCTTTGGAAATTTTGGACAGCGTATCAGATTGGGTTAAAGCAGGACATTATTTTGCTTGGGATCCTCTCGCAGCAGTGCTAGCGTTCTCATATAATAAAAAAGACGTATCATCTATCCGACTCAGCGTCGAAACAACTGGGCTCCATCCCGGACGACTAGTTCGATGCGCTGACGCTGCCGAGATTGCTGTTCATATGTATGCTGATCGCTTGGTATTTGAAAACGAATACACGTCAGCGTTGCGAAATATTATCTCCAGTAATCCATGAATGAGGCTTAACTGGGAGCTCAACCTGACACGTTGCGGCGGCCCAGTTTTGGTTTCCATTTCATTCCAACCCAAAATCGGCCCGACGCAGAGTGAAGGTTAGCTACAACATTAGGCCGCATATCTCCAGCACCTATGACATTCGCAAAGCCAAGTCAAAACCTAGCAATCCCACAAGCCATTCGCGAGCGGCTCGACCTCATGTTTGCGGGTCAAACCGGACTCTCTGGTAAGGAGATGGTGAAATACTTTTCGAAGTTCAGCGCTACTATCGAACAATACGACGACCGTGGAGGCATGCCGAGCAGAAAGGAAATTCTCCAGGACTGTATCGCAAACTTTGATTTAGCGGAACAGAAAGGTATTATCGCTGACATGCTGAACGCAGATATATATCATAAATACGCTGCACCTGCTGAACTGGATCGCATCTACATCCAACAGTGGATTTCCGACGAATTGCCGAGGGCTTTTCCGCAAAATGGTGGCAATGCGCGAGTGAGGGGTCCGCG
>JANPMZ010000400.1:0-3064 GCA_031427195.1 Nitrospirota bacterium | reverse complement strand
TGACCTTGCTCCAGGCGGGGTTTTCCAAGCACCCGGCATCGCTGCCGGATCTGGTGGGCTCTTACCCCACCGTTTCACCCTTACCCTTGCGGGCGGTCTTCTTTTCTGTGGCACTTTCCATGGGGTCGCCCCCTGTCCCGTTTCGGGACCGCCTTGCCCTGCGGAGCTCGGACTTTCCTCCCTCCGTTTCCGGAGAGCGATCACCTCACCCGCTCTGAATGTGGAAACAGGAGCCAGAAGTCAGGAGACAGAAGCCAGAAGAAACCACGGTGCTATGCGCTTCCTTCTGACTCCTGACTTCTGGCTCCTGACTTCTTATTTTATCTTTTCATCGATCGCCTTGTTCGCCAGAGCATCGGCGTCCTTGTTCCGTTCCCGCGGAATGTAGTGGATCTCCACGCTCCCGATCCTGGCGATCAGTTCCTTGGCCCGGGCATGGAGCGGCTTCAGGCCCTCGTTCTTTACCTTGTATTGCCCGTTCAGCTGCTTTACCATCAGCTCCGAGTCCGCACAGAGCTTCACCTTCGAAGCGCCGAGCTGCACGGCCCGCTCAAGGCCGATGATGGCGGCGGAATATTCAGCGATGTTGTTGGTGGTCGTTCCCAGATACCGCGCGATGCCTTCCAGGGGAAGGCCGTGCTGCATGATGCTCACACCCGCGCCGGACTCGCCGGGATTGTTCCGGGAGGCCCCGTCGGTAAAAATGGTCAGTTCTTTCATAGGTACCTTATCCTCGCGATACCCCTGGTCGCTGCTCAGGGGACCTTCGGTGCGATCGCTTCCTTAAAGTGCAGTATGCGTCCGCAATTCGGGCAGCAAATGATACTCTCGTTCTTTTTGACGTTCACATACACCTGCGGAGGAATACTCATGTAGCAGCCGGAACAGGATTCGCCGCGAGCTTCCGCAATGGCAACCCCTCCCTTGCTGACGATCAGCTTATGATACTGGTTGAACACGGCAGGCTGAACACGTGAGATCATTTCCTGACGGGCCTGCTCCACCCCTTTCAGTTCCTGTTCTATCTTCGTAAATTCCGCCTCGCCCTGTTTCTGTTCGGTCAGGATCGTAACCTCTTCTTCTTGCGCCCGCTGTTCAGCAGCAGTGATCCCCGCTGAAGCAGTCTCGATCTTGTCCATGAGGAGAAGAATGTCGTCCTCAATAGACTTATTCTCCTGCTCGAATGTCTCGATCTCTTTGAGCAGCGCCTGATATTCCTTGTTGTTCTTGATCTCCGAGGTGTGGGCCTTGAGCTTTTCGACCTTTTGCACGCCTGCTTCCAGGTCCTTGTCGCGGTCCCGCTTGTTCTTCTGTGCCGTCAGGAGACCTTCTTTCGCGGCCTCAAGATTCGCCTGATTTGCAGCGCGCTTCTTTTCGAGCCCCGCAAGGGCCTCGGGCAGATGCTTTTTCTGTCCATGCAGCGCTCTGATTCTTCCGTCAATTTCCTGTAGCTGCACAAGCATCTTGAGCTGTTGGTCCATTGTGCCTCCAAAATAAGAATGCGCCTCTCGGCGCATTCTGGTGAATTGAGACCTACCGTACTATCTGCGGGCAGATACCCGTATTAACCATCATTGTCGTTGCGATCCCCTGCATCTGCTGTACATCCTTCCATCGGAGAGTGGTGGGCCCACCAGGACTCGAACCTGGGACCAACCGGTTATGAGCCGGTAGCTCTACCAACTGAGCTATGGGCCCTGCATGTGCTGCAAATTCCAAATGACAAACTTCAAATCACCAGCAAGAGCAAACAATCAAATCCCAATTTGAACATTGGAATTTGGATCTTATTTGAGATTTGTTGATTGGTGCTTGTTTGTTTTCGCGTACCGGCCTCTATAATGTCAGAACCGGCCTCAAATGTCAAGGCGCGACCGCTATTCCATGAAGCTCTTCAACTGCTTGCTTCTGCTGGGGTGGCGTAGTTTTCGGAGAGCTTTCGCTTCGATCTGCCGGATACGCTCGCGCGTCACATCGAACTCCTGGCCGACCTCTTCGAGCGTATGGTCCGTCTGCTCGCCGATGCCGAACCGCCAGCGAAGCACTTTCTCTTCCCGCTCGGTCAGCGTGTTCAGCACCTTGCGGACCTGCTGATGCAGGTTCTTCCGAATGGCCGATTCGAGCGGCGAGGCCACCTTCTTGTCCTCGATGAAATCACCCAGGTGGCTGTCCTCTTCCTCACCGATCGGCGTTTCCAGCGAGATGGGCTCCTTGGCGATCTTCATGATCTTGCGCACTTTTTCGACCGGCAGCTTCATCGTGGCGGCGATCTCTTCGGTGGAAGGTTCCCGCCCGAGGTCCTGCACCAGCCCGCGCGAGGTGCGGATAAGCTTGTTCATGGTCTCGATCATATGCACCGGGATGCGGATCGTCCGCGCCTGGTCCGCAATCGCCCGCGTGATGGCCTGACGGATCCACCACGTGGCATAGGTGCTGAACTTGTACCCGCGCTGCCATTCGAACTTGTCAACGGCCTTCATGAGGCCGATGTTGCCCTCCTGGATCAGGTCCAGGACCTGCAGGCCGCGGTTCGTGTACTTCTTGGCGATGCTGACGACGAGGCGCCGGTTCGCCTCGCCGAGCTCGGCCTTCGCCTTCTCCGCCGAGCGCTCGCCTTCGTGCAGATCCGTGTAAGTCGCGCGAAGAATGGCCTCGGGCTGGCCCATATCCTCTTCGACCTGCTTGATGGCCTTGCGGGCCTCGCGGATCATCTCGTCCGCGAGCTCGAAGTCGCCGGGCGCGCAGCCGAGCTTCTTCGCCCAGCGCTTCTCGAGCGACTTGCTCGTCGCAGCCTCGCGGATGATCCGGCGGATCTCCTTCTCCTCGATGCCGCCGACGCGCCGCTGGGCCTCGCCCATCTGGCTCTCGGCCATCTCGATGCGCCGCACGTACGCCTTGATGGCGCCGACGATCTTGTCGACCTGCTTCTTGTTCAGCCGGATGTCCCGCAGGACGTCGATGCGCTCGCGCTTGGAACGCTCGATGTGCTCGTCGAGCACCTTCTTCGCGCGCTCGGACATCTTGGCCTTCGCGGCCTCGCCGTCAGCGCGGAGCTTGGCGATCT
>JANPMZ010000399.1:0-2136 GCA_031427195.1 Nitrospirota bacterium | reverse complement strand
TCTCTCATTTGGCCCGTGATGTTCTGGCTGAAGGATGATTCTTTATATGCCAAATGGCAGATTCACAGACGGTAATTTCTCGCCTAGGATTCCTAAATGTCAGATGTTTCCGTTATCCGGAGCAAATATAGCAGTCGCCAGTTTTTAGAATGGGCACCTGATGTAGCGATCGCCCTCTCGCTGGTTTTTATCACGCAATTAGCGGTGTGGAACTTACAAATTTTCCCCGGTTCGAAAGTACTAAACGCATTTTTTGCAATTCTCTCGGCGGGTTCGCTGCTATGGCGCCGCCACTTTCCGCTCCAAGTACTCGCAGTCGTCGTCGCGTCCCTGAGTGCTCAGTCTCTGCTAGCAGGCTCAGTTGAATCCGCGGCCACATTACTGCCCTTGCTATTTGCCATCTATTCCGCAGCTTCATTTGGTAAGTCGAGCGGGCTCATAGCTCTGCTTGGATTTTCTGGTTTGGCGATTTTCACCTTGAAGGACCCACAAGCGAAAACCGCTGGAGACTTCGTTTTCACACCAATCCTCTTGACCGTCGTTTTCATTTTGGGACGGGTGGTTTTTGCGCAACATAAAAAAACTGCCCTAGCCGAAGCAAATGCAAACTCAATATGGGAAAACCATGCGGAGGTTGTTGCCTCCTCGATCACCCAAGAGCGAACTCGCATTGCTCGCGAATTGCATGATGTGATTGCGCATGGTGTCAGCGTCATGGCACTTCAGGCAGGAGCTGCGGAAAGTGTGATTGATCGGGATTCTGAGGCGGCCAAAAAATCGCTCAAAATAATTCGAGAGACTGGTCACGACGTCGTTCGGGAAATGGCCAGTCTTGTATCGCTCTTGCGCGAAGAGTCGCCCACGATTTTGGAACCAATTGTCACTTTGGAATCTATTTCCCTTCTCGTCGAAAGGTTGAGAAGGACGGGATTACAAATTGATTTTGAAAATAAAGCAATCGGTATACATTTGAGTTCAGCGATTGAACTTGCTGCATGCCGGATAATTCAAGAAAGCCTTACGAATGCGTTGAAACACGCACCACTTTCTCTTACAAAGGTGGAGTTGAACCAAACGGAACATGATCTTGTTATCGACGTGCTCTCCGAAAACGTCACATTGACCGTTCGGAATGAGGGCGGTCGTGGTCTCATCGGAATGAAGGAGCGGATTTCCTTCGTTAATGGGGTTTTTGAAGTTGGACCTTTTCGGGGTGGATGGAAAGTTCACGCCGTGATACCGACGGCCCCATGATAAGGGTTCTGATTGTTGATGATCAGCCCGTGGTTCGCAATGGCATGAGAATGATTTTGGAGAGCGACGCTGAGCTAGAGGTGGTAGGTGAGGCGAGTAATGGCCGTTTGGCAATCGAAGTGGCAGAGCAGTGCTCTCCCGATGTAGTGCTATTGGATTTGCGAATGCCAGAGTTGGACGGAATCTCCGCGACTCGTATTCTGATTGGAATGGCTCGCCCTCCGAAGATTGTTGTTGTAACTGCTTTTGATCCCGATGAGTATGTATTTAAAAGTCTGTCAGCTGGGGCTTCTGGGTTTCTGCTCAAAAGCGATTCGCCTCATAGATTCATCGAGGCAGTGAAAGCTGCATTTCTCGGCGAATCTCTTTTCAGTCCAGAGGTGGTTCGGCGATTAGTCGAACGATTTGTTCAGACCTCTTCAAGCACTCCTCCACAGATACTGGCAGATCCGCTCACTGCAAGAGAGGTTGAGGTGCTCCTAAAAGTTGCTGAAGGTCTTTCAAATAAGGAAATTGCAGCAGAATTATTTATTGGTTTAGGGACTGTAAAGACTCACGTTGCTCGTATTTTGGCAAAAATTGGAGTTAGGGATCGACTTCAGATGGTGGTCTTTGCTTATGAATCAGGTTGGGTTCATCCTGGTGTGGTCCAGCCCGATGTGGTTAAACCCTGAATGAATTCAAAGGGCCTACCTCATTAAAATCGTAGGAACCGACATCGGTAGTCGAGCTATTTACTTCTGTAAGGGCGCTTAGCCAATCGCTTCGCCCGAGAGCCCTAGCTACGGCGATAACACTTCTCAAGGATGAGCCTTTCCCAGCCTCAAGATTTTGAACACTGCCGATTGAAATATTTGCCGACTTAGCAAGCTCAATTTGAGT
>JANPMZ010000398.1:0-5962 GCA_031427195.1 Nitrospirota bacterium | reverse complement strand
CCTCGAAAGCCTGCGGGAGCCTGCTGTTCCTGAGATTGAGAGGCCTGCGCCGCGACCGGCAGCACCTGAGGCTCCTGCCGCGCCAAAACCCTCCGCATTCGAAGAGCCCCCTGCCCTGACCGAGGCTTTCGCGGAAGTGGAAGTGCTCATAAAATACGGTCTTTCCGCAAAGGCGATCGAGCAGCTCGAGGGGCTGTCAGGACGGTCCCCGGACAGCCCGCAGATCCATGCGCGGCTGCGCGATCTTTACCAGGAGGGGGGCAATGCCGGGAAGGCTGTTGAGCATGTGCTGACCCTGGCAGCGATCTACGAGCGCGCGGGTATGGCCGAGCGGGCGGAGATGTCGCTCCGTGCCGCTCTGGAAATGTTTCCGGAAAGCACGGCCATACGGGCCCGCCTTGGCCTGGCTCCGGCTGCTGCTGAAGCGGAGGGGATGGCCCCGCCGGTTTTTGAACATGGAGACCTTGATCTGGGCGGCTTGGATGAGCACGTTGAGCCCATGGCCGGTCTCACTGAAGGACCCGGCACAGTGATCGAGCTGGGAGTGCCGGAACCGGCTGATGCGTTCATGACCGAGTTCGCTCCGGACGAGGCACAGCCCTACGAAGAGGCCCCGGCCGTTGAACAGCCCATTGTTGCGCCGCCCCTTGAAGCAGTCCCCACTGTTGAGCCGCCAACGTCAAGGTCGCTCAGGACCGAGTATGTCCCGGGCATGGCTCCACGGCATGAGGCGCCCCCGGGGCTGGAACCAGCCCTGGATGAGAAGCTCTCTGCCCTTGACCACGGCTTATATGAATCGCCCTCTGCCGAACCTCCTGGTGCAGAAGAGGGGCCGCCTTACGAGGAAGAACAACCCGAAGCGGAAGCAGCAGAAGGATCCCTGTACGCAGGGGAACTTGCAGACATCGACATCAGCGAGGTTTGGGCCGAGGCGGAGTTCTACTACCAGCAGGGCTTGTTCAATGAGGCGAAGAAGCATTACGCCAGGATCATCCAGCTTAATCCCAGCGATATGCGGGCGATCGCGCGGTTGACCGAGATCTCCCGCGAGGCCGAGGAGTCCCAGGAGTTTACGAAGCTGGCCGAAGCGGTCGAGGACCTCGAGGAGTTCATGCCGTCAGGATCACTCGACGGCGAGCTCGCATCGAGCGAGTCCGATGAAGAGGCGGTTCGGAGCTTGATGCAGGAGATCCAGACGCTGCAGAAGCCGGCCCCGCCGAAGAGCTCCGCAGCCGCGGTTCCTCCCCTGGGAAAAACGCCGAAACCGGCGCCCCCGAAACCGGCTCCTGTTGCTCCGCTGCAGGAGCAGTATATAAAGCAGGCAGTGCCCAAGAATGACCGGCGTGCGGCGCCGCCTGCGCAGCCGGCCACGTCCGCCGAAGAGGATTATTTCGATCTCGGCGAAGAGCTGAACAAGATGTCAACGTCGGCAGCGGCCCCGAAACAGGCGCCGCCCACGGACGATTTCTTCGATCTCGCTGCCGAGCTCAGGGACGAATTGAACACCGTTTCGGTCTCAGCACAGCCGGCAGCAGTCGAGAACCAGACCCTGGATGATATCTTTGAGGATTTCAAGAAGGGTGTTGAGGCACAGGAAGAAAAGCATGACTCCGATACGCATTATAATCTCGGCGTTTCCTATAAGGAAATGGGGCTCCTGGACGATGCCATTGCCGAGTTCATTCTGACGCCCGAGGGAGAGACGAAATTCGTACAGAGCCGCTATCTGCTCGGGCTCTGCTACATGGAGCAGGGGGACTATCAGAGCGCGATCACCGAGATCCATAATGCCCTGAACTATTCCATGACCTACAGTGGAAGCGTAGAAGAGCGCATCGATATGCACTACGACCTCGGTCTCGCCTATCAGGGGTCGGGCGATGTTGAGGCCGCGCTCGCCGAGTTCCAGGAGGTATACAATGCGGACCAGGGGTATCGTGACATCGCCTCCAAACTCCAGGAACTCCAGCAGGGCCAGTACGTTTCCATGGACCAGCTGAAGACCGACATCGAGCGGGAGATTTCCGCCAAGTTTCTCCAGGAGGGCGAGAAGATAGAACGCCAGGAGAAGAGCAGAAAAAGCGAGAAGGTAAAGTAACAGCCTGCCTATGGATTGTGCAGTTGATTAAATATATTGCAGCTGCCGTTATTTTTACGAAAACTAACCTGCTGAAAAATAATACATTATAATTTAGCATTGAAATTGCTTTATAGTTGCGCAGGAGGATTGGCATGAAGAAGATCGAAGCTATTATTAAACCATTTAAGCTCGATGAGGTTAAGGACGCGCTGAATGCCATCGGCGTCCAGGGTATAACCGTCACCGAGGTGAAGGGTTTCGGAAGACAGAAAGGCCATACTGAGCTGTATCGTGGCGCGGAGTATGTTGTTGATTTTCTGCCGAAAGTGAAGCTCGAGGTGATCGCTGCCGATACGCTCGTGCCGAAGATCATCGAGACCATCGAGGCTGCCGCCAAGACCGGGCGTATCGGCGACGGCAAGATCTTTGTCACTCCGGTGGAAGAGGTGATCAGGATCCGCACCGGCGAACGCGGAGAAGCGGCAATTTAGGACAGCATACAGAATACAGGAGACAGGAGACAGGAGAAAAGCCACATCCTTCTGACCCCTGACTTCTTATTTTATTTAAACGGAGGACTCTAATGAAACCTAAAGATGTAGTTGCGATGGCAAAAGAGAACAAGGCTCTGATGGTTGACTTCAAGTTCATGGATTTCCCGGGGCTGTGGCAGCACTTTTCCGTACCCGTGGACGAATTGACCGAGGCGATCTTCGAGGAAGGCCTCGGATTCGACGGTTCGAGCATCCGCGGATGGCAATCGATTCATACGAGCGACATGCTCGTCGTGCCCGACCCGGAAACGGCGGTGATGGATCCCTTCACCAAGTATGCGACGCTCTCGCTCATCTGCAACATCGTTGATCCCATTACCAAGGAGCGCTATTCCCGCGACCCGCGCTTCATCGCCCAGAAAGCTGAATCCTACCTCAAGTCAACCGGCATCGGCGACACCTGCTACATCGGCCCCGAGCCGGAATTCTTCATTTTCGACGACGTCCGTTTCGACCAGAACTCCCACGAGGGCTACTATCATATCGACAGCTCCGAAGGCGTCTGGAACACAGGCCGTGTTGAGAGCCCGAACCTGGGCTACAAGCCGCGTCATAAGGAAGGCTACTTCCCGGTGCCGCCCATCGACTCCCAGGAGGACATCCGCTCCGAGATGGTCATGGAGATGCAGAAGGTCGGCATCTACGTCGAGCGCCAGCATCACGAGGTGGCCACCGCCGGCCAGGCCGAGATCGACATCCGGTTCAACTCGCTCGTGAAGTGTGCCGACCAGGTCATGTACTTCAAGTACATCATCAAAAACGTAGCCAAGCGGAACAATAAGACCGTGACCTTTATGCCGAAGCCGCTCTTCGGCGACAATGGCTCGGGCATGCATTGCCACCAGTCAATCTGGAAGGGCGGCAAGCCTTTGTTCCACGGCGACCAGTATGCCGGCATGTCACAGATGGCGCTCCACTACATCGGCGGGATCCTGAAGCATGCCAAGGTTCTGGCGGCATTCACGAACCCAACGGTGAACTCTTATAAGCGCCTGACCCCGGGCTTCGAAGCGCCGGTAAATTTGGCGTATTCGAGCCGGAACCGCTCGGCCTCGATCCGCATCCCCATGTACAGCGCGAACCCCAAGACCAAGCGCGTCGAGGTCCGCTTCCCCGACCCGTCCTGCAATCCCTACCTGGCCTTCGCCGCCATGCTGATGGCCGGCCTCGACGGCATCGAGAACAAGATCGATCCGGGTCAGCCGCTGGACAAGGACATCTACGATATGGCGCCCGAGGAACTGGCCGGCGTGCCGTCCATGCCGGGCTCGCTCGAGGAGGCGCTGGACAACCTCGAGGCGGACCATGACTTCCTCCTGAAGGGCGATGTGTTCACCAAGGACGCCATCGAGATGTGGATCCACTACAAGCGTACCAAGGAAGTGGATGCGCTCCGTCTCCGCCCCCATCCCTACGAGTTCTTCCTGTACTACGACATCTAAGCGTTGCTTGAAATTGAACAAACAAAACCGGAACTCCCGACAAGGGGTTCCGGTTTTTTAATTGACAGGGGTGGTCGCCTATGTTAAATTTTGCTCAGGCGTAACTATCTCAGGATCAATGGCAATCAGGGAGAAAAAATGCCGCCAAAGCTGGAAAAGCTTTACGAGCAGGGCATGGAGGCGTTCAACAAGAACGAGTACGCTGTCGCTGAGCAGGCCTTCCTGCAGATCCTGAGCACCAAGCCCGATTTTGCCGATGTCCAGAACAAGATGGGCATTATCTACAATCAGACGAACAGACTCGAACTTGCGGTCAAGGCCTTCGAAAAAGCCCTCGAACTAAACCCGATGTATACCGAAGCATCCCTTAACCTTGCCGTCACCCTCAGTGATCGCGGAAACTATGAAAAGGCCCGGGAGGTCTTTGAGAAAGCCGCCAATTTTACCGAGAAGGCCGCTGCAACACCCTCGGACAAGACAAAGACAACGAAGCCGGCCATCGATCCTTTTGTCAGGGGCAAGCTTGCCGACGAACACCTGCGCATAGGCAAGCTGTATTACGATATGGGGCTCCTGGATGAGGCCATCGACGAGTACCAGAAGGCCCTCCGCCTTGCCCCGACTTTCGCTGACATCATTACCCAGCTCGGGATCGCCCTACGGGACCAGGGCAAGCACAATGACGCGATAAAGGAGTTCAACCGGGCGATCGAGATTAATGCCAATTTCATTCCCGCGCGGCTGCACCTGGGGATCACCTATTACTCTCAGGGGTTCTACGGGCTGGCAGAAGAAGAATGGCGGAAAGCCCTCAAGATCAATCCCGACAATGCTACGATCAAGACCTATCTCAATTTCGTACGACCTCAGAAATCCTGACCGGAGCGGCGCGCTTGGACCTTTTGGAGATCAAAGACCTCTCCACGCATTTCTTTACACGAAGCGGGGTGATCAAGGCCGTTAGCGGCTTGAATCTCACCCTGCAGCGGGGCCGCGTTCTCGGCCTGGTAGGCGAATCCGGCTGCGGCAAGACCGTGACCGCTCTCTCCATCCTCGACCTGGTGCCCTATCCGGGCAAAATCGTGTCCGGCAGCATTTTGTTCGAAGGCCGCGACCTGCGATCGCTTTCGACCGATGAAATGCGGGCGGTGCGCGGCGCGAATATTTCCATGATCTTCCAGGAGCCCATGACCGCACTCAACCCGGTCTTTACGGTGGGTAACCAGATCGCCGAGGTCCTGACCGCGCATCAGGACATTTCGAACAAACAGGCCCTTGACCAGGCCGTGGAGCTCCTCCGCTCCGTCGGCATCCCTGCTCCGGAAAAGCGCGCCCATGAATATCCGCACCAGCTCTCCGGCGGCATGCGCCAGCGCGTCATGATCGCCATTGCCATCGCCTGCAAACCGTCGCTCATCCTGGCGGACGAGCCCACCACGGCGCTCGATGTGACGATCCAGGCGCACATCCTCGAACTGCTCGAACGGATCCAGAAGGAAATGGGCATGGCGCTGATCCTGGTCACGCACGACCTCGGCCTGATCGCCGAACGCGCCGACGAGGTTGCGGTCATGTACGCCGGCAAGATCGTGGAACAGGCCGGCATCGTCGAGCTGTTCAAACATCCCCTGCACCCCTATACCCGCGGGCTCATGGCCTCGATGCCAAAGCCGGGACAGACCGGCCGGGTGCGGCTCAAGACCATTCCTGGCTCCGTGCCGCGGCTTGAGGATCTGCCCCTGGGATGCAAGTTCGCTCCGCGCTGCGACATCAAAACCGCGCGCTGCGAAGTAGATCCTGAGCTCCTCGAGCTCGCGCCGGGACATCTGGTGAGGTGCTGGGAAGCGAAGTGAGGCAATTTCGGATTGCGGATTTCGGATTGCGGA
>JANPMZ010000397.1:0-2602 GCA_031427195.1 Nitrospirota bacterium | reverse complement strand
CCGACACCGGCCTCCAAGTAGCCCGTCATCCCTGCTGAACAGGGTAGGACGGTCGACCATACGTACCTAGTGAGGGTAGGCATTGCCTACCCTTTTTTTATATGCCCTTTGCGCATCGTCCAGGATTTCCGTGAGATTCCGATGACCAGGCTATACCTCTCCATACTTGCCTTCATGCTGCTCCTTACGGCCTGCGGCCAGAAAACGGAACGGGCCCCCAATACGTTCGTCGAGAGCTCCATCGGCGACGCACGCCGCCTGAATCCCGTTATTGCCAGCGATTCGGCATCAGGCACGATCAACGACCAGGTCTTCACCGGGCTCGTGAAATACGACAAGGACCTCAAGCTCGTCGGCGACCTCGCCGAGCACTGGACGGTCTCGAACAGCGGCAAGACCATCACCTTCCATCTCCGGAAGGGCGTAAAATGGCATGACGGCGTTGAATTCACTGCTGACGACTGCCTATTCACGTACAAAAAGTTCATCGACCCCAACGTCGCCACACCCTATAGCAGCTCCTACATGGATGTGTCGAAAGCCGAGGTCCTCGGCAAATACGTCTTCCAGGTGACCTACAAGGAACCCTTCTCTCCCGCCCTCGAAAGCTGGGCCATGGGGATCATTCCCAAACATCTGCTCGACGGCAAGGACATCAACACCGATCCGTTCAACAGGCATCCCATCGGCACCGGCCCCTACAAGTTCAAGGAATGGATCTCGGGCCAGAAGATCGTACTCGAAGCCAATCCCGATTACTACGAGGGCAGGCCCGGCATCGACCAGTTCATCTACCGGATCATCCCCGACGGCTCCACCATGTTCCAGGAGCTGCTCTCCGGCGGGGTCGATTTCATGGGTTTGGATCCGCTCCAGTATTTGAGGAAAAGCGAGACCCGCAGAATCAAGGAAAACTACCGGAAGTTCAGGTATCCGGCAAATGCTTTTACGTACCTGGGCTATAACCTGAGGAGTCCCCTGTTCGACAGCGTTAGCGTGCGCCAGGCGCTGTCCTACGCCATTGACCGCCAGAGCATCATCGACGGTATTGTGCTCGGCATCGGCAGACCCTGCACCGGTCCCTACGCGCACGTGTCCTGGGCTTATAACCCAAACGCCAGGAGCTACAACTACGACCCCGAGCGCGCACGCCGCATGCTTGCCGAGGCTGGGTGGAGCGATCAGAACAACGACGGCATTCTCGAAAAGGACGGCAAGCCCTTCCGGTTCACCATCATGACCAACCAGGGGAACACGCAGCGCATCAGGACCGCAGAGATCATCCAGCAGAACCTGAAAGCGGTCGGCGTTGACGCGAACATCAGGGTCATGGAATGGCAGGCCTTTCTGGAGCAGATCGACAAACGCTCCTTCGACGCCATGCTCCTCGGCTGGAGCCTGGGCCGCGATCCGGACCTCTACGACATCTGGCACTCGAGCAAAACAAAAAAGGGAGAATACAACTTCATCGGGTACCGGAACGCAGAGGTGGACCGTCTTCTGGTGGAGGGCCGCCGTACGTTTGACGTCGAAAAACGCAAGAAGATATACTACCGGATCCACGAGATCCTGGCCGAGGAGCAGCCCTATGCGTTCCTCTACGTGCCGGATGCAACGCCGATCGTGCACAAACGGTTCAAGGGCATCGAGCCCGCGCCGCTCGGCATCACCTATAATTTCATCAAGTGGCATGTGCCGAAGGACCGGATGGAGTGGTGAGAACTTTGGAAGTTGAGAAGATGGGAAGTTGAGAGGTTGTGACCATTTTTTATCTCATCCTCCTAACTTCCCACCTGACAATCATGCAGTTCATCGAGATCACGGCGGTGGCAATCCTCGTCTCGTTCTGCATCACCTCCATGGGGATACTTATCGCCGCGCGGCTCACCTCGTTCGACGGATTTAACATCATCATGAACTTCCTCGTCATGCCCATGTTCTTCCTGTCCGGCGCCATGTATCCGGTCTCGTCCATGCCGCCTGCGCTCCGGCATCTGACGCATATCAATCCGCTCACCTATGGCATCGACGCCTTTAAACATGTCCTGCTCAAAAACAGCACTCCCCCGCGGGGACCTGAATTTTCACTCGCCCTCGACCTCTTCATCGTGACGGCGGTATCGGTTGTCATGCTCACCCTTGCGGCACTGTCGTTCCGGAGGAAGGAATAAGCCTGCCTTGAGCACAACTCAGGAATAAAGCATTCACAGTCGGACAATGCTTCCTCCTGAACTTGTTGAATCTTCCATCATTCGCAATACATAAAGTTACAAGCCGTATTTGTCAACAATATACTCTTAAAATACCCCATCGAAATCTTTGACATCGCCGCTGATTAGGCATATATTCGTGTCTACGTATTCCGGGAAAGCATATAGTATTAGATGCTTTCCCGAGCGAATGAAAGATCAAAAGCATATAATATTATATACTTTTTCCGTCCCATCAATAACATGGTTAGTTAAGTGGACCCCTCTGTCAAGACAATAAAGAGTCGAGATTAAGATGGTCCCCGATTACCCCGCAGCGGCACGGCGCTGCCCCGGTTTCTACTACTCCTTGAGGTTCTTTTCTCTCTTTGAATTTATCCACGATTCTTGCT
>JANPMZ010000396.1:0-4602 GCA_031427195.1 Nitrospirota bacterium | reverse complement strand
CGATGCTACAGAAAACGGTTTGTTTAGTCAAGCGTTTCTTGACACCGAGGGTCTATCCGTATATACTTTTGCCATGTTAAAAAATAAAACTTCGTTAAGAATAGCTCTTAGACTCGCAGTTCTTCCCCTTTCACTCGCATTCATACTCACCGCTCTGATCGGAATTTCAGCGGGTGCGCCGGAAAAAGCAACGCCTCCGGTAAACCCTAAAACAGTCCATGTCCTCACAATCGACGCTGCGATCACCCCCGTTGTTTCCGAATACATCGAAAAATCCATTGACCGCGCTGTTGCAGCCAATGCCGAGGCCCTTATCATCCAGCTGAACACCCCCGGCGGACGCGTTGATAGCATGGAACAGATTGTTATGAAGATGCTCTCCGCAAACGTCCCGATCGTGGTCTATGTGGCGCCGCAGGGCGGCCGGGCTGCATCGGCGGGCGTGTTCATCACGCTTGCCGCCAACATCGCCGCCATGGCGCCCAGCACGCATATCGGCGCTGCTCATCCGGTTACCATGCAGGGAAAGATGGACAAGGTTATGGAGACAAAGATCGTGAACGACCTCGCGGCCATGGTTCGGGGACTCGCTGAAAAGCGGGGCAAGAATGCCAAATGGGCAGAGGAGGCCGTGCGAAAAAGCGTATCCATTACCGAAACCGAGGCGCTCAAGCTCAAGGTGATCGACCTGGTCGCGTTGGATATCCCTTCGCTCCTTAAGGCCATACACGGAAAAACCGTGGACCTGGCAATAGGGAAAAAAGTGCTCGACACGAAAAACGCGCAGGTCCAGGAAGTCAAGATGGGGTTCCGGTTCAAGCTTCTTGATCTGATCAGCAACCCCAACATTGCCTATATCCTGCTCATACTTGGGTTCTATGGCCTCTACTTCGAGCTTTCCAACCCCGGCGCCATCTTCCCGGGCGTTGCCGGTGCCATCAGCCTTATCCTGGCCTTGTATGCGCTCCATAACCTGCCGATCAATTATGCAGGGCTCATGCTGATCATCCTCGCCATCGGCCTGTTCATTGCCGAGGTGTTCATAACGAGCCACGGCGTCTTCGGCCTCGGCGGTACCATTGCCCTGGCCATCGGTTCGGTCATGCTGATCGATTCGCCGTCACCCTATATGCGCATATCCTGGGCCGTTATCGTCCCTGTTGTGGCACTTTCAGCCCTCCTGTTCATTATCACGGTGTCCCTGACCGTGCGGGTCCAGCGTGAAAAAACCGATACGGGAAAAGAAGGCATGCTCGGACTGGAGGGTAATGCAAAGACCGAGGTTCATGCCCAGGGCCAGGTGTTCGTGCGCGGAGAACATTGGAATGCCTGGAGCGATGAGCCGATTAAGCAAGGTGACCGGGTGAAGGTCGAGTCAATCGAGGGACTCAAACTTAAGGTCAAGAAAGCACCACAAACGTAACCTTATAGTCGGTCTTGAACGATCGGCTCTGACGGGGAAATAAGGACTATCAAAACACGAGAAAAACAACAAGGAGGTTCACGATATGGAAGCATTGGGACTCGGATTAGCAGTTGTAGCCGGTATTACTGCGTGGTTTCTGTTCAACACGATCAAGATCCTTAAGCAGTATGAGCGGGGAGTGATCTTCACGCTCGGCAAGGTAAGCGTGGAACATGGGGTCAAGGGACCTGGCATCGTGTTTCTTTTGCCCGGGATACAGAAGATGGTGCGGGTAAGTCTCCGCACGGTCACCATGGATGTGCCGGCACAGGACGTGATCACCAAGGACAACGTGACCGTCAAAGTGAATGCCGTGGTCTATTTCCGGGTCATGGACCCGAAAAAGGCTATCGTTGAGGTCGAGGACTTCTACTATGCCACATCGCTCATTTCGCAGACCACGCTCCGCAGCATCCTGGGCCAGAACCAGTTCGACGATCTGCTCTCTAACCGTGAATCCATTAATGCCGAACTGCAGAAGGTGATCGATCAGCAGACCGAGCCCTGGGGCGTCAAGGTGACGACCGTGGAAGTGAGGAACGTGGACCTCCCGGCGGAAATGCAGCGCGCCATTGCGATCCAGGCGCAGGCGGAACGTGAACGGCGCGCCAAAATCATTCATGCCGAAGGCGAGCTCCAGGCCTCGGCGAAACTGGGAGAAGCGGCAGCGGTCATCAGCAAGAATCCCATCGCGCTTCAGCTCAGGTATCTGCAGACGCTCACCGAGATCGGCACGGAGAAGAACACGACCATCGTATTCCCGCTTCCGATCGACTTTCTGTCGGCATTCCAGAAGCTCGTGGAAAAGAAAGAATCCTAAGCAGCGGAAGAAAATCAAAAAGGGGACAGAGCTTCGCTCTGTCCCCTTTTTTTATTTGCTAACCGATGCGGATCTCAAGTTCACTCCCATTATCCACACGCGCTACTTTCCATGTCACGGAAGAGGCGCTCATTTCGTGCAATAAAAGCTTCTCCGCGAGCTTCGCCTCAAGCAACCGCTCAACCGTCCGCCGCAATTCGCGCACCCCGAATTCCGGCTTGTAGCCGGAATCTATCAGCAGCTCTTTCGCCGATTCCGCGAGCTCCAGCCATATATTGTGCTGCTCCCTCAAGCGCTGGCATAACGCTGTCAACATCGGCGAGAGTATTCGCTGAATGTCGTCCCTGTCAAGAACGTTGAACAATATTTGTTCGTCTATCCGATTAAGCAGTTCAGGGCGGAAGAACTGTTTCAGTATGATGATTATGAGAGCCTTTGCCGAGCTTTTTTCTCAGTTCACGGCGATAGCTGGTGGCATTAAGTGAAACTGAGCTGAATACATCGTTGAGAGCAGCCCATTCCGCCCGGAGTGAATTCCACTGCTTTCGGTCCAGTTTCATATCATCAGGTGAACCCGCGGCAACCTTCGCAAGGCTCATTATCCCGATGACAACATGCTCCTTCTCAATGAACTGCGATCCCGCCGCTGATGCTTCTGCCACGGCGATCTGCCAGGATACATCCACGGCACTGGATAAACTTTTCATTCAAGCTCCTCTGCAATGTCCCCCGCTGACCGGGGCGCTGACCTTTGTCCCCCGCTGGCGGGGGTAGTGGGTGGAAAACAGGGGGTGGATCACAGGACGCGGAGCAGAGAGATGAAGTGAGTGTTCGCAGCAGATCAATCTCCGGGTCTGGACGCCTCTATCTCCCCAATAACATCCTCTATCCTCTTTGCAACACCCTGTATGTTTTTCAAAACATCGTCATCCGTAAAGCGCAGCACTCTTATTCCCATGGCCGCAAGATCACGATCTTTTTTGTCATCCTTAACCAACGTTTCCTCAAAGCCATGAGTATAGCCGTCAACTTCAATGACCAGGCGAAGCTCCATGCACATGAAATCGGCGATGTAATTGAGCACCGGGCGTTGCCTTCTGAACTGGAAGCCTTTCATCAGTTTTGCCTTGAGCACGTACTTCCACAGCGAAGCCTCTGCCTTGGTCATTTCTTTTCTCAGCTTGTTGGCGAAAGGCTGGAGGTTCTTGTTATATGCGTGATTGTTGGTTTTATCGGCTTGCATAGAACTCCACCCCCTGCCCCCGCCAGCGAGGGACATAAAATCAACCCTTGCCACCGCTGTTGAGGTTCATGCTTCTTATCCACCGCTGGCGGGGGCGCAGGGGGTGGAGCCCTTCAGGTCATCTATCTCGGGTGCTTATAAAGATCATCGTGATCGAGTAAGCGCAAAAGCAAAATCTCTCCCAACCAATCGGGATTGCCGGATACATGCCGTTTTTGCGGTTCAAAAGAAAGCCGGATACTCTTACCTACCCGAGCCGACCAGGCTGTTGGATCATTGACAATGCGTTCGATGTGCAGTCCAGGATGCAGGGGATTCGTTTCGAGGAAGGCGAGCGTCTTTACAATCTTCTTCAAGAGCTGTTTATCGGATTTCATCCGTTCAAGGTCTTTCAGAAAAAGCTTACTCGGGGTCAGCTTTGGCATGTTTTATTTCCTTCTTCAACCATTCCGGCATCTCCGTTTTGCCGCTTTTTCTGGCCTCCTGAAGTTTCTTCAGGCCCTCTTCGCTCAACTGCACCGTAGGATAAATCGCCACAGGGTTGAGGACAATCGTCCCGCCCTCCATCACTTCCATGTCGAGATAGCAGCCGGATTCGAGTTTCATTTTCTTTCTGATCGCGGCGGGCAGGTTGATGCTGCCTCGTTTGTCAATTGCAATAAGCATAAGGCACCTCCAAATTTCATAAACTAACGATACCATGCTTTTGTCATTATGTCAATATGACATATTCGGCTTGCATGAAACTCCACCCCCTACACCCCCGCCAGCGGGGGATAGCCAAGACCTGCACCGCCCTTTGTCCCCCGCTGGCGGGGGCAAGGGGTGAAAAGCTAAGGGGCGGAAAGAGACGAAGCCGCCTCAGTCACAGGCGCCAAAATTAGCTACTTTGGCGTCGCTGTCAAGAACTACGGCAATTCAATAACAGAAAAACATCCACCCCCGTGCCCCCGCCAGCGGAGGACAAAAACAGCAGTTTGTCGCGCCGCACTCATCCTGAGCAGTTACAAATGTTAAGACCGCTCCCCCTCACCCCCGATTACATCATTCGAGGGCAGGCTCTAACCTCTCCCC
>JANPMZ010000395.1:0-8349 GCA_031427195.1 Nitrospirota bacterium | reverse complement strand
ATGCCGACGATCGCGCCGGGAAGGAACGCAAGCGCCGTATGTTTTTTGAGGAACGTATAAAGGCCGTTGTACCAGCCGATAGCCACGAGCCCGAGCGCCGCAGTTCGCAGGGTGCTTGCCGCACCAAGAAGAGCCAGCCCTGAAGCCAATAGTATGATCGAGACCCCCAGCGCATGGCGGGGGGTGAGCGCTCCCGAGGGCAGCGGGCGCCTCCTGGTTCTGGCCATTCGTGCATCAAGGTCCCGCTCCTGGAACTGGTTCAGGGCCGACGAACCGCATGCAAGCACGAAGACCGAGGCTGCTGTTGCGAATGCCTGGGCAGCGGTCGGATGCGGTCCCAGCACATAGCCGGTGGCTGCAGACGCGGCAGCGAACAAGGACAGGGGTATTCTGCAGAGGTCTGCATAGATCTTTAATTTCAGAGTCATTCGCATGGTTGTCTATGTTATTTCAGGGTTTTGAGGTGGTCTACGATCGCACGCATCTCGTCGTCGGTCATGGGAATTGCCGACATGATCGGAGGGAAACCCTTCACAATATCAGCGGCGGGGTCTTTGATCGATCGCATGATATAACTATCATCAACCATGATCGTCCGCTCCCTGCCTGACGCGACTATGGTCTCTTTTCTGCCGAAAAGTCCTTTGAACGTGGGGCCAACCTTCGCGCTGCCATCAAGCGAGTGGCACGCAATGCAGCCCTTTTCCTGGATAAGCTTTGCGCCGTTCGGCAGCTTCCGAGTCGAACCAGATCGTTTTTCTCCTGCCCTGTACCACTGGTCAAAATCCTTCGGCGACAGCACTGCTACCTTCGTGATCATACCCGAGTGGTCGACGCCGCAGTATTCGGTGCAGAAAATGTCGTAGGTCCCGAGCTCGTCCGGCAGGAACCAGAGGTAGGTCTCTTTGCCCGGAACTGCGTCCTCCTTGATCCGATAGGCGGGTATGAAAAGACTGTGGAGAACATCAGCGGACGTGATGACAAGCTTGACCGGCCTTTTCAGCGGCACGTTCAGGACATTACTTTGCTTTCCGTTCTCATATTCAAAGGACCACGTCCACATTCTTCCCGTGACCTTGACGAGCATGGCATCGGGCGGGACGGTGCGCATGTACTGGAACCCTTTCCAGCCTACCCAGAAGATGACGAGTACGAGAAGCGTGGGGACAACGGTCAAAAAAATTTCGAGCATCAGGTTATCGGCAACGTCCTTGGGATGGGGATTCCGCTTCCTGCTGTACCGCACCACGAAATACAGCATCACGCCGGTCACTCCCGCGAGGAGCGTGATGCAAATGGCCAGAATGAAGAAAAAGATGCTGTCAACGGAGCCCGATAAATGCTGCAAGCCGTTCACCATGATTTCACCGGTACCCGATATCAAAAAAGGTAAGCCCGATAATAACGGTCAGTGTTGCTATCGGGATGAGGAACATGATCTTGAACAGCTTCTTCTCATACTTGAGATGCATGAAGAACCAGAACACCAGGCTTGCCTTGGTCGACGCGATCAAAAGCGCCGTGAGCGTGCTGAATCCGCCGAGATGCATGCCGGCGGTCGTGATCGTGATCGCGGTAAGCGCAAGGAGCGAGAGCCAGACAGCCACGTAGGTTGTTGTGTGCCCGGTATACTGCGGCTGATTTTGTTCCATAAGGAGGTCCTTTTTCTGCCGTAGCAAGGGTAAGGGAGGGGCGGTTTAAAACCCGCCCCTCCGGATTGTTATGTGATCAGATAGAACAGCGGGAACAGGTAGATCCAGATAACATCCACCAGATGCCAGTAAAGGCCTGTGTTCTCAAGCTTGTTGAAGTTTTTGCCGGAAACGATGCCGTGGATCGTCAGCCATAGCATGATGGCGATCACGACCATGCCGATGACCACATGAATGGCGTGCAGCCCGGTCATGACGTAGTACAGGCCGTAGAAAAGGATTTCGCCGTGGCTCCGGGAGAGCAGTTGGGGCGAATCCGGATAGATCCCTTCATGGATGTGGCCGCTCCACTCGAAGTACTTGTTCACGAGAAAGGCCAGGCCGAGGAGGATCGTGGCCGTCTGCAAGACAAGGGAGGAATTCTTTTTTCCTTGACGCAGTGTAGCAATGGACATGGCCATGGTGAGGCTGCTGGTGAGCAGAATAATGGTGTTGATTGTGCCGAGCGTGGTGCTCAGCCCTTCAGCGGCGTTATGGAACTCCTGAGCATACAGGGATCGGTACACGGCATAGAGCAGGAACAGGCCGCCGAAGAGCAGGATCTCCGTGAACAGGAATAGCCACATGCCGAGCTTGGAGCCGGTATAGTCGAAGTGTTTTTCTGAAACATGAGTACGTTCGTTCATGAAATGCTGTTGTCCTAACCCGGACAAGCCGGAATAAAAATCTTTGACAGGATAACAGGATAAAATCCGATAAGGAAACGCATTGCATCCAGAAAATCCTGTCAATCCTGTTATCCTGTCAAAATATTTTCCCGTCCATGTTGTGAAGAATATGATTCCTTAGTTACTACCGAAACGCATAGGGTCCTCTGGTGACCTCGGGGACCTTTTCAAAGTTCTCTGTTGGCGGCGGTGAGGTTGTCTGCCATTCCAGCGTGGCCCCGTTCCAGGGGTTGTCACCGGCCTTCTCTCCCCGGGAGAGCGACCGGAAGAAATTGAAGAACATAAGGAGCACACCGATTGCGAGGACCCAGGACCCGATGGTCGAGATCAGGTGCCCCGTATGATAGTTCGGCAGATAATCATAATACCGCCTGGGCATGCCCTGCCAGCCAAGAACGAACATGGGGAAGTAGAGCGTGTTGAAGCCGATGAACAGGAAAAACCAGTAGATCCGCGCGAGCTTCTCGTTCATCATCCTGCCGAACATCTTGGGATACCAGTAATGGAGCGCGGCGAAGAAGGCGAAGACCGTGCCGCCGAACATGACGTAATGGAAGTGGGCGACGATGAAGTACGTGCCGTGTACATGTACGTTCGTTGCGAGCGCCCCCTGCAACAGCCCGGTGAGGCCGCCGATGGAAAAGAGGAATATGAAGCTGAGTGTGAACAGCATGGGCGAGTCGAGCTGGATCGAGCCCTTGTACATGCTCGCTACCCAGTTGAAGACCTTGATGCCGCTCGGCACGGCAACGAGGAACGTGAGGAGCGAGAAGATCATGCGCGAGAAGTCGCTCATGCCGCTGGTGAACATGTGGTGTCCCCAGACGAGATATCCCAGGCCCGCGATGGCGATGCTCGAGAAGGCGATGGCCTTGTACCCGAAGATGACTCTGCGGGAGAACACGGGGATAATATCGGTGACCGCGCCCATGGCCGGAAGGATCATGATGTATACGGCCGGGTGCGAATAGATCCAGAACAGATGTTCGAACAGAATAGGGTCTCCGCCCTTGGCAGGATCGAAGAACCCGATGCCGAAGCTCCGTTCGACGATGAGCAAGAGCAGCGTGATTGCTATGATCGGCGTGGCAAGGAGCTGCACCCAGGCGGTGGCGTAGAGCGACCAGGTGAAGAGCGGCATGCGGAACCAGGTCATACCCGGGGCCCGGAGGCGGTGGATCGTGGTGATGAAGTTAAGCCCGGTGAGCGTCGAAGAAATGCCGAGCAAGAATACGCCGAAGACCGCCAGAGATACGTTCGTTCCCGTGCGGACGCTGTAAGGCACATAGAAGGTCCAGCCCGTGTCAGGCGGCCCGCCTCCGGTGAAGAGCGAAGTGAGCACCACGAGCGCACCGGCGATATAGAACCACCAGGACAAGAGGTTCAGCCGGGGGAATGCCACGTCCTGCGCGCCGATCTGGAGCGGGAGCATGAAGTTCCCGAGCGCAGCAGGGATGCCGGGGATGATGAACAGGAAGATCATGATCACGCCGTGGAGCGTGAACAGGGCGTTATAGGTCTGGGCGGTGATAAACTGCGTGCCCGGAGCGATGAGCTCAAGCCGCATGGCGAGGCCGATAGCCATACCGCACAGGAAAAATGCGAATATCGATGTCAGGTACAAAAGGCCGATGCGCTTGTGGTCGGTCGAGAAGATCCAGCCAAAGATGCCAGGGTACTTGCCCGGAGTATTATAGAAATTAGTATCCATTGTTGATGGTCTCATTTGGTGTTAAGCTTAACCGCGGAGACGCTGAGGCGCTGAGAAAATCATTCATAATTTTAAAATGAGTTTTCCTCCGCGTCTCTGCGTCTGCGGTGGAATGCCTGCCTACACAGAGCCCCGTTTCTTTTTCGTTGTGATCATCAAGTATGCAAAAAAAGACCCGACAAAGAGGACCACGACCGTTCCGACCACTTTCAAAATGTTGAACACATAGGATTTCTTGAGCGGGTCGTAGCTGAAGCAGTACATGAGCACCCGCCGACCGGTTGAACTGATCCTGCCCCCGGCCGCTTCGTTCACGGCCATGGTGATGTCAAAAGGAAGGAAGCTGGTTCCTTCGAGGTAGCGGACGATCTTGCCGCCAGGTGCAATGACTACGAGGGTGAGCGGATGGGAAAAATCGTGCTCGTTGTCTTGCTGAAATTTGAAGCCGATGGAATCGGAGAACTTTTTGATGCTCTCGCTGTCACCAGTCAGGAATGTCCAGTCCTGCGCAGGGAAGGGCTTGCCGACGGCCTTGAGGTAATTCCTTTTTTTGTCAAGGGCGATGGCCGGTGTGTCCCTGTCATCGAAGCTGAGCGTGATGACCCTGAAATCATTGCCAGGCTTGACCAGCTCGATTTTGCCGAGCGCCTCGGCAAGGCCGTTCAACAGCAGGGGGCAGACATGCATGCAGCTCAGGTAGACCGGGGCGATGATCGTGGGCTTGTCAATCATCGTCTTGAGGTTGACACGCCTGCCATTCTCGTCACGAAAGACCGCGTCAGCAGGGAGATTTTGGCCGAGCTTGTAGTCCAGGGCAATATCAGCGGTCGTGGCCGTGGAGCTGTGGCCAAAGGCTGTGCCCGCAACGAGCAGTGCTGCGATCATCATAGTGAGAAACGTGCTCATGCAGGGAGCTCCTAAGCAACAGGCCCGTGGTTGATGCGGTAGGGACCCGATGCAGCAATAAGCATAGCGGAAAATAGAAAAAAGTCAAGAAGTCCGGCTCTAGATTTTTTCCGTTAAACCGTTTTTGCAACAGTTCTTTCCCAGAGTTTTGTCGCCAGCTCTTCAATAGCGGCATGCTGCTCCACTTTTTCCCGCCACTGAGTCGGTATTCCCTCAACACCAAAACAGGCGCCCGCGATCGCCCCGGTCATGGCGCCGATTGCATCGGCATCGCCGCCCAGACTCGCGGCATAGATGACGGCGCTCTCGAAATCGGGATTTGCGAGAAAGCAATAAAGTGCCGTGGGTACGGAGTTCAGGGCTTCTGGGTTGTTTCCGAGGGTTTTCACGACCTCTTTCTTGCTCGTATCCGTATCAGTATCGAGCAGACGGATGATCGCCTTCAGCTTCTCCTGATAAGGGCCGGGCTGGGTGAACATCCGCAAAGCGCCGAGGAACTCCTTCTTCCTCATCGCAAGCGGATCGGCGAGCACGGCCAGGGCAACGGCACAGGCCTGGACCGCGGCGCCTTCGAGGGCCAGCGGGTGGCTGTGCGTGATGCCGGCGGCATTATAGGCGACATCGCGCAGCGATTTGGGGTCTGCGTGGTAACGCAGTCCGATGGGGGCCAGGCGCGTGGCCGCGCCGTTGCCCAATGAACCCTGCGGGTATATTTCACGGTCGAGCATCCCTTCCCAGATGCGGCCGTTCCGCATCATCCGGAATATCCGCGGCGTGGCATCATCGTATCTCCGCCAGGGCTCCCGTTCGTAGTTCTGGATCAGCTGCTCGGCCATGTGGTGGTAGTCGAAATCGCCTTTCTCCACAAGCGATTCGGCCACGCCGATCATCAAGGCTGTTTCATCGGTATAGCGCGGAGACAGCTCGATAATATCGTTGAAGTCGGTTGCGCCTTCACGCCTTACGCCGAGAGAATCCCCGATCGCCGTTCCGAGGAGTGAGCCGATGAATTTGGAGAGTTTTTGGTCCATAGATAAGTTCAGTGTAAACCATTGCGCGCGGAGGCTGGCAGTAATTTTTTATTTATTATAGTCAATTCAAGATCGGGAAGGAAGGTCCGACCGAATAGTTTATCGTTATTGCAACTATGCGGGACTATACCATGTTTCCCGGGAGAAAGGCAACAGTGTTGCGCTATTCTGTGGTGAGGGAAGCGAAGTGCAGCGAAACGGCGAAAGAGGTATCAAGGCTCGAGAAGTGATTCCAATCGACTTCCCTGAGTGACTCCAATAGTGATCTATGGGTTTCCTGCGTCACTGCTTTAAATGTTTCCCCGGGTTTTGTTCAGCCCGGTATTTCTCCGAGTCCTCGCGCACAGCGGTATGACGCAAGGAACCGGCAGCCTCGCGGAGCGCGAGCGCGCGTTCCCGCAGCGCGTCGAGCATAGCGAGTTTCTCCGCCAAAGGGCGGCCGGCAAGTTTGCGGCGAAGCGCATCTTTGCTAGCAAGCATTCGTTTGAGATCAAAGGTCATTTCGCACCCGAAAGGAATGTCCGTTCAAACTCCTGCCATCGGTTATTAAGGTCGTGCCGGGCAAGGATGGCCAGGAAGTGCCCGGTGTCGATCGCGCCCGATTCGACAAACTGAAGCAAGCGCGCCTTGTCCTTGGGTCTTCCGATCTGGAGCGCGATGGCGGCAAGGTGCTCGGCGGTGAAAACCCGCGCCGGTGTTCCCTCCACCTGCACCGTAACGGCATCAGCCAGGGCCTCTTCTACGAGCGGGCTCGTAGGCGGGAAAAATTGCACGGGCCATCCGGCTATAACTACATAGTTGTAGAAAAAAATAATCTGGACTTCAATTGCACATGAAGAAATCTGCATGGAAGGTGTATTGTTTCTGTACTCGCAATGGAAGGTGCTGCGGGGTAATGAGGTCGGAGCTCATTTGTCAACATATCACTGAATCCCTCCTAACCTTCTTTTTACAAAGGAGGAGCACCCCCCTTTGACAAAAGGGGGGGGAATTTTTCAATCAGGTCGTCTCTAGTATGAGACGATTAATATGCCCTATTACTGGTAAAAGCCCTTGCCGCCCTTGGCCATCTCCACCAGCGATCCCGGCGGGGTGAACCGCTCGCCGTACTTCTTCGTGAACCCTTCGAGTTTATCTACAATAGCCTTTGCGCCGATCGTGTCCGCATATTTGAGCAGGCCACCGCGGAAGGGCGGGAACCCGATGCCGAAAATGAGCGCGGCATCGAGCAGGTCCGGTCGGTCGATGATCTTTTCCTCAAGGCAGAGCGCGGCTTCCTTTACCATGAGCAGTATTGCCCGGTCTATGATCTCATTCGGAGGAATAGCCCCACGTCGACCTGATCCTGCAGGGATCATTCTATAGAGAGAGGCATCGGGCTTTCCACGTTTCCTGCCGGAGTAAAGATAAAAGCCCTTCCCGTTTTTCTTCCCGAGGTACCCTTCCTTATACAATGCAGCGAGCAGGCCTGAAGGCTTGACCCGTTCGCCCAGGCCGTTCTGCAGGATGTCCGCGACTTTGTGCGCGATGTCGATGCCGATCTCGTCGAGCAGCATGAAGGCGCCCATGGGCATACCGAACTTGAGCAGGACCCGATCTATGTCCTCAATCGTACCGCCTTGTTCGAGCATCATGGCTGCTTCATTCAGAAAAGGCATCAGGATGCGGTTCACCAGGAAGCCCGGGCCATCGTTCACCACGACCGGCAGCTTGCCGAGCTTTCGTGAAAGGGTGGTAATGGCGGCGACGGTCTCGACCGAGGTCCTTCTGCCGCGCACCACTTCCACAAGCGGCATCTTCTCAACGGGATTGAAGAAGTGCATGCCCACGACCTTGTCCGGACGCTTTGAGGCTTTCGCCATATCGGTGATCGAAAGGGATGAGGTGTTCGAAGCAAAGATGGCCTGTTCTCCTGTCGCCTGCTCAAAGTCTGCCAGCACGGTCTTTTTTACCTCCATGTTCTCGATCACGGCCTCAACGCCGAGGTCCATCCTGCTGAAGCCGCTGTAGTCCACGGTGCCGGTGATGCGGTCAAAGCCGTCCCGAGACTGGATCTCAGTCAGGACGCCTTTTTTCTTGCGTTTCGCGAATATTCCCGCTGCTTCTTTGAGGCCTGCGCTCACCGCTTTCGTCGTGATATCCTTCATTCTGATTGTCATGCCTTTTTCTGCGAACAGCTGCGCAATGCCGCCTCCCATGACGCCCGCGCCGAGCACGCCTGCGGACGAGATCGTAAGCGGCGACGGGTGAGGGTCTTTTTTGAGCATTTCGTTCAAATAAAAGACCGAGATCAGGTTCTTCGATACGACCGTTGGTGCGAG
>JANPMZ010000394.1:0-1672 GCA_031427195.1 Nitrospirota bacterium | reverse complement strand
TGACTGGAAGACCCTGCCATGACGGGCATAGACCTCGTTCCGCATCACGCGAAGTTCGGCCTTGCTCCGCCCCTGGAGCTCGGCCTCGGTAACGATCCGGTCCACGGGCGTAAGATAGCTCTCAACGGATTTAAAGTGCTCGGGAATTCCGAACGCCTCTTCGGGTTTCTCCTGAGGAGCCGGTGCCGGCGCAGAAGGCGCGAGCGACTGATAGGTGAACTCCAGCTTGATCCGGTCGCGTTCTTTTTTCGCCTCCGTGTTTTCCGCGTTGAGTTTCACTGCGTCGTCGAGGAGCGTCTTTGCCTGTTTAAAGTCTTTAGCAACGGCCTTGAGCATGGCGTGCTGGTACAAGATATCGGATGCTTCCTTGCGCTTGCCCATCTTGCGGTAAATAGCGGTCATCTCGGCCATGACGTCCTCGCGGCCCTCCTTGATGCGGGAAAGCAGGGACACATAGGTGTCGTCCTCAAGAAAGCCAGCAGGCGGAGTGACCGTTTCCTTGTAGTAAAAAAGCGTATAGAGTTTCAGGAATTCGCCCTCTGCGAAATCCGTACGCGGCTTGTATCCAAAAAGGATGTTGCCCGCATATTCCGGGGCCCGGACCTTCATGTCGGGCTTCTGCGCCTTGACCCAGTTCACGGCAAGCTGCGCGTCACGCCGGATGTCCGGGGAGTTCTTCGGCAGGAGTCTTATACGAACGAGCAGCGCTGCCAAAAGATGGGGACTTTTTTCATTGGTTTTGAGGAGCCCGAGCCAGTAGTCAGGCTCGGCAGTGCCGGACTTCGAGCCGAGAATCGATCTGACGAGCATATAATACAGAAAGGAATCCATGTATTTGCTCTGGCCCAGGGCCGGCAGGGCCGCTATCCTTTTTGCTTCGTCATAGACCTCCGCGTCCTTTTTTGTTTTTTCGGTCAGATCGAGCACATCGAGAAACTTTTTGTCGATTTCCTTGTCGTCCTGGTAGTCCGGCGCCACGCGCTCCAGCCGTTTCACGTTCTTCACGAGGTTCCAGTCCCCTGCATAGGAAACACCTGCCATCATTACCGAGAGTACAACGAGTAGTGCGATTGATACTTTCTTCATGGACCCCTCCGTTTTATGTGGTTCCTGACGTTATGGACGCAATACCTATTTATTTCCCTTGATCACGATCTTTCCCTGCGGCGTGTACGCGACCACATCTGGGTCGTACATGAGCTGGATCTTGGTAGAGGGCATCACGAACTCGCCTTCGCACACGGCGCGGGCGTAGTAGGAGTATTCGTAGATGCCGTTCCAGGCGCGATTGCGGAAGGCCAGGAGCCGGTCGTTCCTGATCTCGAAAAAGTTCGGCGTAAACCGGTAGTAGCCGTAAGGGTCCCAGTAATAATCGTTCCAGCCGAACCCCTCTCCGAACTCGCCGTCCGATCCCCCCCCATCCTCCCCCTCGCCGTCATTACTCTGCATCATCCTCTTCAGCTTCTTCTTCGTGAATCCGGCCTCCTCAGTCTTGATGGCGCTGTTAATGGCCACGAACCCTGCGGGAAGCGGATCATCGAGGACCACGTAGTTCGGCGCATTGTTTTTGATGTTGATCTTGAGCTTGATCTCCACGATGTCGCCCACTTTTATGATATTCGTATTGTCGGTGTTTTTGACCGTTTTGTGGATCTCGAAACCGTTCGAGTAT
>JANPMZ010000393.1:0-2276 GCA_031427195.1 Nitrospirota bacterium | reverse complement strand
GTGGACAGCGCGCCGGACAAGGGTACGACATTTTTGATAAGGCTGCCGATGAAATAAGCTCGGGGGACAATAAAGAGGAATTAACCAGACAAATCTTTTGACACTGATCAAGTCGGATTAAAATCGGATAAGGGCGGATTTTCCCCGGGTAGTAGTTCACCCAAAGGATACCTGATTTATTTTTTGACCTATCCGCAGTTATCCGTCGTTTATCCGCCTCTTCCGTGTCCAAATGATTTTTTGCTTTTGAATAATGAGGTAAAAAGTAATATGCCGAACACAGTCAAGCTTTTGATCATCGATGATGAACGGATCGCGCTCCGCAACCTGGAGCACGTTATGAAGAAGGAAGGCTACGACGTGACCGGCACACAGAGCGGCATGAATGCGCTCAAGCTGCTCGACGAGCAGCAGTTCGACGTGGTGCTGACGGACCTCCGCATGGAGAAGGTCGACGGCATGCAGATCCTGGCAAAGAGCCGCGAGCGCCATCCGGACTGCGAAGTGATCATGATCACCGGCTTTGCCACGCTCGACTCGGCCGTTGACGCCATGCGCCACGGAGCGTTCCACTACATCGCCAAACCCTTCAAACTCGACGAGGTCCGGCAGGTCGTGAAGGAAGCAATCGCCAAGGTCATGCTCAAAAAGGAGAACCAGAACCTCCGCGAGCAACTGGAGCACTATCAGGGAAAGGTAAAGATCATCACCCAGGACCCGACCATGGAGCGGCTGCTCGAGACCGCGCGTCAGATCGGACCCACGGACTGTAATGTGCTCATCAGCGGCGAGAGCGGTACGGGCAAGGAGCTCTTTGCCCGTTACACGCACTATAACAGCAACCGCGCCGCAGGCCCCTTCTTCGCGCTCAATTGCGGCGCCTTCACCGAAGAGCTGCTGTCGAACGAGCTCTTCGGCCATGAGAAAGGAGCTTTTACCGGCGCCCTGGCCATGAAAAAAGGGTTGTTCGAAATGGCCTCGGGCGGCACGCTCTTCCTCGACGAGATCACTGAAATGCCGCCATCCATGCAGGTTAAGCTTCTCCGCGTCATCCAGGAAAAAGAGCTGCTGCGCGTCGGCGGCACTGAAGTGGTCAAGGTCGACGTCCGGTTCGTGGCTGCCACAAACCGCAATATCCAGGACGCGATCAAGGAAGGCTCCTTCCGGCAGGACCTCTACTTCCGGCTGAACGTGGTGTCCCTGCGCATCCCTCCCCTGTCGGAGCGCAAAGACGACATCCCGCTCCTTTCGTACTACTTCCTGAAGAAATACGCCGTGCTGATGAAGAAGAACGTGAGCGAGCTGTCGCAGGACGTGATTGGCCTGCTCATGAACTACGATTTTCCCGGGAACGTGCGGGAGCTGGAGAACATCATGGAGCGCGGCGTGGCGCTGGCCAGCGGCAAGGTCATAGAACTGGCCCATCTGCCCGAGGACCTGCGGGAGCTGAACATCAGGACCTTCCGGAAAAAGGAAGGCAAGATGCCGTCGCTGGATGAACAGGAAGAGGGCTATATCAAATGGGTACTGAACGAGGTCGGCGGGAACAAGACCCTGGCCGCCCAGATCCTCGGCATCGACCGGGTATCGCTCTGGCGGAAGCTCAAGAAATACGGATTGGCAGAGGAATAAGCACAAAAAAAAGATTGGTGTATTTGCTCAGGTTGTATTGATAACCAGAAAAATGAGAATAGTAATGCCAATGGATGATACCAAGTCCTGCAAATTGGGTTATTTATGGTAAAATTATTGTAACTATTCATCTGACTTGGAATTATCGAGAGCAGCGGCACGTTCTTATCCGCGATGTCGAACAGTTTCGTCATTCCCGAGTGCTTTAATCGGGAATCCAGGGATTTTTTAAACGTCACTGGATCCCCAATAGGGTCATTCGGGGACGACGGATCTTGGGTGCTGAATAGATACAAATTTTTTCTCACCTAATCAGCAGGGGCGGGTTTCAAACCCGCCACTACGATGTTCTGTTCCCCCCTACGTCCTGTTCTTCATAAACGCCTGCTTCAAAGTATTCATATCTGTCACCGGTTTCTGCTGGGGTTTCGTCGGTTGCTGCTTCGCCTGAGGCGTCGCCTGCTGTTGAGACCGTTCCTGCTTCGGCCGATGCGCGTTCTGCGAGTCCTTCTTAAGCGAGAGCGATATCCGTTTCCGCTTCACGTCCACCTCAAGCACGGTTGCCATCACCTTCTGATTAACCTTCACGGCTTCATTCGCATCTTTTATGAAACGGTCCGAAAGCTGGCTCAGATGCGCCAGCC
>JANPMZ010000392.1:0-2106 GCA_031427195.1 Nitrospirota bacterium | reverse complement strand
AACGATCGGGTGCTCGATATCCTGTCGACGGCGCGATCGGTCGTGTCTCAGCTCGACCTTGATAAAGCGCTAGCCATGGTGCTCAAAAAGGCCATGGAGGTAACGAACACCACGGCAGGCAGCATCGCGCTCTACACTCCCGCCACCGCCACCATGCGCATCTCGGCCTGCAAGGGCTTCTCCCGGCAGTTCCTATCCAACCGGGAATGGAAGGTCAGGCGCGGCGGGCTGACCGACAGGATCCTCAAGGCCCGGTGCGTCACGATCATCAACGACACCACGAACACTGCCTTCTTTTCCAATCCCCGGGTGGCGCGCGAAGGCATAAAATCGCTTGTCTGCGTGCCGCTCATCTTCTCGCAGGACATCGTCGGCGTTCTCTATGTCGACGATTTCACGCCGAGGATTTTTTCCCCATCCAGCATGCAGTCGCTTGAGATCCTCGCTTCTTTCGCATCCGTCGCGATCCATAACGCGCGGATGCATACCGAGGTGAAGCAGCAGGCCAATACCGACAGTTTGACCGGTTTGTTCAACCGGCGGTGTTTCGAGAACATCCTGAGCAGGGAGCTACAGCGGGCTGAACGGCACGGGCGGGAATTTTCCCTGGCGCTCATTGATGTGGATGACTTCAAGAAGTTCAACGATGCTCACGGGCACCAGGCCGGGGACGCTGCGCTGTCCGCGCTCGGGGAAGCGATCCGCATGGCGGTCCGGAGCACTGATCTGGCTTCGCGCTATGGCGGCGACGAGATGGTTATCATCCTGCCCGAGACGAACCTTGCCAAGGCGTACAACCTGTTCGTCAACAGGATCAGACACGAGATCGAAGAAGGCTTCACGCGGTTGTCAGGAGGGAGTTATTCGCTGTCGGTCACGATCGGGATAGCGTCCTATCCTCTTGACGGGATCACTGCCCGGGATCTTGTGCTGGCTGCGGACAAAGCGCTTATGGCGACGAAGAAAAAAAAGCACTCCCCCAAGATCGGCTGTTCGCGCCGCATCCCCGAGTCGCTCATTGCCGCGCCGTGATCGAATAACGGTCTCCCACCACATCGTTACTATACGTCGCTGCACACAAATCGAAGCGATTCTTCCCGCTTTTCACCATCCAACAATGCTCCTTGTCGGTTTAAGGGATATGGTTAGCGAGAGAACAAGACGGAAAGTTGACTGTTGACTATTGGTAACATATGTGTTACCTTGAGGACCGTGGATGGCCAACCGAAAAGTCATCGAATATGTAAAGGCAGGATCATCACCGTTCGCTGGGTGGTTCTTGGCGCTTGATGCGCACGCAGCAGCGAAGGTGGCTACAGCGCTCTATCGGCTGGAACAGGGAAATTTTTCGAATGTAAAATCTGTTGGAAAAGGGGTGTCAGAATATAAGATTGATTTCGGACCCGGCTACCGGATCTATTTCGGCCAGGAGGGTGATGAGCTGGTCATCCTGCTGGGAGGCGGAGCCAAGAAGACCCAGCAAAAAGACATTCAGATCGCCCTCACGCTTTGGGCGGAGTATAAGCACGTCAGAGCGAAAAAGAAATGAGGCCATACCATGCCTATTACGCGTAAATTCAGAACGACTATCATGGATCGTGCCATAAGCGATCCTGCATTCAGAAGACAGATGCTGACCGAAGCGGTCAATGAGCTGCTGGCAGGGGACCTGGATGCGGGCAAGGCCATGCTCCGCGACTATATCAACGCGACCATCACCTTCCAGCAACTTGCGAAGAAGCTCAAGAAGACGGACAAGAGCGTGCACCGCATGCTTGGGCCGCGCGGCAATCCTCGTGCGGACAACATCCTGGAGATCATCAAGATCCTGCAGGCGAACGAGCGCGTGCAACTCCGCGTGGAAGCGCACAAGGCGGCGGCGTAAGTGATATCAAAAGTCGCTGTCCCTGAGAAGATTGAAAATGCAACAAAAGAGACCTGACCGTACGCAGTAACAACTAATTATCTTGCGGGTTCAAGTCCCGCCCAAGGAGTTGTCCGTACACCTTGGTAGCACGAGGGAGCGGCGTCTGAGCAATCAGGGGTCGTGAGTTCCCAAACGGCAAAGCTACAGGCCGCAGCGAAAGCGAACCTACACGTAGCCTC
>JANPMZ010000391.1:0-2694 GCA_031427195.1 Nitrospirota bacterium | reverse complement strand
CGCATCGGCACGATCCTTTCGCGCCTCAACCTTGTGTCGGAAGCGGAAGTCCTGACGGCGCTCGGCATCCAGCTTGGCCTGCCCTTTATCGCCGATCTCGGCGACATCGACCGCGAACTGGCGCTCAGGGTCCCGATCACCTATGCCAAGAAAGCCGTTGTTCTGCCGATCCGCCGGGAGAACGGCACGATCATCGCCGCCACAGCCGAACCGCTCCTGCTCTCGACCATTGACGACCTCCGGGTGCTGCTGGGTGTCGATATTGCGCTCTGCCTCGCCCCTTCCGAAATTATCCTCGATACGATCAACCGCCTGCACAGCGAAGACATGAACAAGGCCGAAGACACGGCCCAGGAAATGGAAGAGGACGAGCTGTCGTTCCTTGCGGCCGAGCTTGACGAGCCCACGGACCTGCTCGATGTCACTGACGACGCGCCGATCATCAGGCTGGTGAATTCGCTCCTGTCGCAGGCGATCCGGGAACGGGCAAGCGATATCCATATCGAGGCCTTTGAAAAGGACGTCGTGGCGCGGTTCCGCATCGACGGCATCCTTTATAACATCCTGACGATCCAGAAACGATTTCAGGCCAGCATTGCTTCACGCATCAAGATCATGGCGGACCTGAATATCGCCGAGAAGCGGCTGCCCCAGGACGGCGGCATGCGGATCAAGATCGGCGGCAAAGACGTCGACATCCGCGTTTCCATCGTGCCCACGGCCTTCGGAGAGCGCATCGTGCTCCGGCTGCTCTACCGCGAAAGCGCCCTTTTGCCGCTCGAGCAGATCGGCTTCTCCGGCGACAATCTCGACCGGTTCAACGAACTGATCACCCGCCCCCACGGAATCATCCTGGTGACGGGCCCCACGGGCAGCGGCAAGACCACGACGCTCTACGGCGCGCTTTCGAAGATCAATGCGCCCGACAAGAACATCATTACCATTGAGGACCCCATCGAGTACCAGCTCAAGGGCATCGGCCAGATCCAGGTGAACGCCAAGATCCACCTGACCTTTGCCGCCGGGCTCCGGTCCGTGCTCCGGCAGGACCCTGATGTGATCCTGGTGGGCGAGATCCGCGATTCTGAAACAGCCGAGATCGCGATCCAGGCGGCGCTCACGGGCCACCTGGTGTTCTCCACGCTCCATACGAACGATTCAGCAGGCGCGGTGACGAGATTGATCGACATGAAGATCGAGCCTTTTCTGATCTCCTCATCGGTCATGGCCATCCTGGCCCAGCGGCTGGTGCGGGTGCTCTGTACCCACTGCCGCGAACCCTACGAACTGACCGCTGCCGAACGCACTGAACTTGAGATCAGGACCGGGGGCGAAGGCGCAACGGTCTATCGCGCCAAAGGGTGCGAGGCCTGTTTCCATACCGGCTACCTCGGCAGGAGCGCCATCTACGAACTGCTTGTCCTGGATGATGATATACGGCAGCTTATTATGAAGAGCAGCGATTCTTCCACGATCAAGGCACTGGCCGTGGAAAAGGGAATGCAGACCCTGCGCCAAGACGGCGCCGTCAAGGTGCTCAAGGGCGTCACGTCTGTTGAGGAAGTCGTGCGGGTGACGCAGAGGGAGGCTTCTTAAAGGCAAGCTCCAAATTACAAACACCAAGATCCAAATAAGTTCCAAGCACCAAATCGCAAACATTTTGAAAATTGAGTTTTGAAGTTTGGACATTATTTGGAATTTGAAAATTGAAGTTTGGAATTTGCGGTAATCTATGCCTGTCTACGAATATAAAGGTGTTTCCTCCTTGGGGAAAAAGCTTTCCGGGGTCCAGGACGGCGAGAGCCTCAAGGCGGTCAGGGCCAGGCTCAAAAAAGACGGCGTCGTGGTGCTCGAGATCCAGGAAGCCGCAACGGCCCGTACTGGCCGCAGCGGGACCTGGAACTTTATCACGGCCGGCCGGGTGCGGCTCGGCGATGTGGCGAACGCCACGCGTCAGCTTGCCACGCTGCTGTCGTCGGGCCTGCCGCTGATGGATTCCCTCAGCCTGCTGGTGGAGCAGGAGGAGAGCGAAGCGCTGAAGTCCGCGCTCTCTTCGGTGCGCGATGCGGTCCGGGAAGGGTCTTCGCTTGCCGACGCGCTCAAGGCGAATCCCAAGGCCTTTTCCGACCTCTATGTGAACATGGTCTCGGCCGGAGAGACGAGCGGCACGCTGGAGATCACGCTGGACCGGCTTTCCGATTTCCTTGACGAGCAGGTGCGGTTCCGCGGCAAACTCGCCGCGGCCCTGGCCTATCCCGCGCTCATGTCGCTTATCGGCATCGGTGTGCTGTTCTTTCTGTTCGCGTTCGTGATGCCGCGGGTGACCGGCATGTTCCAGGACATGAACCAGCAGCTGCCGTTCATCACCCTCATGCTGCTCTGGATCGTGAACTTCTTGTCATCCTACTGGTGGGCACTGGTGATCGCCCTGGTTGGAGCGGCCTACTATATCAGGCGCCATTTCAAGACGCCTGCAGGCAGGGAGGCGCTCGACGGCTGGCTTTTGCGCATGCCAATCTTCGGCGGGCTCATCAGGATGATCGCGGTATCGCGGTTTACGCGCACGCTGGGGACGCTTTTGGAAAGCGGGGTCCCGGCGCTGGCAGCGCTCGATATCGTGAAGAGCGTGGTCGGGAACACGGTGCTGGCCAATGCCGTGCACCGGGCGCGCGAGAATGTGCGCGAAGGCGAGCC
>JANPMZ010000390.1:0-4946 GCA_031427195.1 Nitrospirota bacterium | reverse complement strand
TTAGGGAGAACCGCATGGCTCGCAAAGCAACGATCGAACGCAAGACAAAAGAAACCGACATAAAAATTTCCCTGGACCTCGACGGCACGGGCGTTTACAGCATCAAGACCTCGGTGCCGTTCATGGACCACATGTTCTCGCATATCGCCAAGCACGGCTTCTTCGACCTCACGATCAAAGCCAAAGGCGACATCGAGATCGACGACCACCACACGGTCGAGGACCTGGGCATCGCCTTCGGACAGGCGCTCAAGAAGGCGCTGGGCGACAGCAAGGGTATTCGCCGCTACGGCGATGCGACCGTGCCCATGGACGAGACCCTGGCGCAAGTGGTAATGGACCTCTCGGGCAGGCCCTACCTGGCATACCAGGTCGACCTGCCGAAGAAGTACAAGCTCAAGGACTTCGACCCCGGACTTGCAGAGGATTTTTTTCAGTCCGTTGCGAACCACGCCGGCATGAACCTGCATATCCGCCTCCATTACGGCCGCGACGTTCACCATATGCTCGAAGGCATCTTCAAGGCCTTCGGCCGCGCTCTGGACCAGGCCACCAGCCTCGATCCGAGGATCAAGGGTGTGCTCTCAACAAAGGGTAAGATCTAAGGCAAGATACTATTTGACACTGATAAGGGCGGATGAGGGCTATGATAAATCACGGTCCTTCATAGCTTTTCTCAGTGTCCGTCAGTGTCAAAGGGTTATTATTACTTATGATAGCGATCATCGATTACGGAATGGGCAACTTACGCAGCGTTCAGAAAGGCTTTGAGCGCGTGGGCCGCGAAGCCGTGGTCACCAGCGACGCAAAGACGATCCTGAGCGCAGGTAAGGTCGTGCTGCCCGGCGTCGGCGCCTTTCCGGACTGCATGCGGAACCTGGAGCAGAACGGCCTGATCGACGTGGTTCACCAGACCATCAGAGCGGGCAAGCCCTTTCTCGGCATCTGCCTGGGCCTCCAGCTCCTGTTTACCGAAAGCGAAGAGTTCGGGATTTCAAAAGGCCTTGATATCATCAAAGGCCGCGTGGTCCGGTTCAAGGGTCCTGCCTTCGACATTCCGCATTCCGCACTCGACATTTTGAAGGTCCCCCACATGGGCTGGAATTCCATAGCGATCAAGCGTCGTGCCCCGGCGCTTCAGGATGTTCCTGACAACAGCCACGTCTATTTTGTGCACTCCTTCCATGTCGTGCCTGATGACAAGAATGTGATCGCCACCACAACGCCCTACGGCATCGAATTCGTCTCGAGCATCTGGAAGGATAATATCTTCGCGGTCCAGTTCCACCCGGAAAAGAGCCAGACGCTGGGGTTGTCGATCCTGAAGCGCTTCGGAGAGCAGAAATCATAGGGACAAGGGTTCAGTAGCCAGGGTCCAGTAGTCAGGGAGACCTAAACCTTGCTACATGCTACTCGTTACTCGCTACTGAGGTATATCATGCTTATCATTCCCGCAATAGATCTTAAAGAAGGCAAATGTGTCCGGCTCGAACAGGGGCTCATGGACAAAGCCACGGTCTACTCCGACGATCCCGGCGCCACGGCAAAGCACTGGGAAGCGCAGGGCGCCGAGCTGCTGCACGTGGTTGACCTGAACGGCGCGTTTGCCGGTGTGCCCAAAAACCTCGATGCCATCAAGGCCATCCGGGCCGCCATAAAGATCCCGATCGAAGTGGGCGGCGGCATCCGCGACATGGCGACGATCGAGACCCTCGTCTCCATCGGCATCGACCGGATCATTCTCGGCACCGCGGCCATCGAGAACCCCGCCTTCGTGGGCGAAGCCTGCAGGAAGTTCCCGGACAGGATCATCGTGGGCATCGATGCCAAGGAAGGGCTCGTAGCAATCAAAGGCTGGGCGGAAGTCACGAAGGTGCAAGCCGTTGACCTTGCCAAACAGATGCAGGATTACGGCGTTATCGCCATCATCTACACCGACATCAAGCGGGACGGCATGCTTTCCGGTCCGAACCTCGAAGCAACCAGGACGCTCGCGGAAGCGCTTACCATCCCCGTCATTGCCTCGGGCGGCGTTCATACCATGAAGGACATCGAGGATCTGCTGACCGTCAGGCACTCCGGCGTAAGCGGGGTCATAACCGGAAAAGCGATATACTCCGGTTCGCTCGACCTGAAGGAAGCGATCACGTTCGTCAAGATGAACGACAATCGCTGCGCGAGGTAAAGTGAGACGAAGGTCAAAAGTGTCTTAGACACGGATTTACACGGAAAAAAGCTCTGAAGAGTCACGATACGGCAAAAGGTTTATCCAGCTTTTTCATATTTTAAATCCGCTGTGATCCGTGTCAAAGGTTTTGTAGTCGTTCGAAGCTTCTTTTTTTCTCTGGAGTGTTCATGTTAACCAAACGCATCATCCCCTGTCTCGACGTGAAAGCCGGCCGCGTGGTAAAAGGCGTCAGCTTCGTGAACCTGCGCGACGCCGGCGACCCTGTCGAGATCGCCAAAGCCTATGATGAGCAGGGCGCTGACGAGCTGACGTTCCTGGACATCACGGCCTCCCACGAGGAACGCGGCATCATCCTCGACATCGTGCGCCGCACGGCGGAGCAGGTCTTCATGCCGCTCACGGTCGGCGGCGGCATCAAGGTGCTCGACGATATCCGGAACCTCCTGCTTGCCGGGTGCGATAAGGTCTCGATCAACACCACCGCGGTCAACGACCCGGAGTTCATCAAGGCAGCGTCCATGCGCTTCGGCAGCCAGTGCATCGTCGTCGCCATCGACGCCAAGCAGGTGCAAGCGCACGACCCGGACTTCAAGTCGCCTTTAAAATGGGCCAACGACCCGAAATATAAGTCGCTCCTTCTTTCTCATTCCGAATTCCGCATTCCGAAATCCGCAATGTGGGAAGTTTTCACCCACGGCGGCCGCAAGCCCATGGGCATCGATGCCGTAGCCTGGGCGCGCATGATGGCGGAGTACGGCGCGGGCGAGATCCTGCTCACGAGCATGGACCAGGACGGACAGAAAAACGGCTATGACCTGGAGTTGACGCGCGCCGTGGCCGAGGCGGTCTCGATACCGGTCATTGCATCAGGCGGCGTGGGGAACCTCGAACATGTGTATCAGGGATTGACGACAGGCAAGGCTGATGCTGCGCTGGCAGCTTCGATCTTTCACTTCAAGGAATACACCATCAGGCAGGCAAAAGAATATTTACAGGAACGCGGGGTGCCGGTGAGGTTGTAGGAAGGAAACGTGTGGTTCTTCCATCTGCTGCCCTAGAATTTATACCCCCCTAGGTACTTACAAACGGTCTTGATCAGCTCAACCTGATTCACCGGCTTGGTAAGATACCCGTTCGCTCCGAGCTCCATCCCCCGTTCCCGGTCCTTTATTTCCCCCATCGTCGTAATGACAATGATCGGCATATCGCTGTTCAGCCCGATGCGCACCCACCGGACCAGCTCAGCGCCGTTCATCTCCGGCATGTTCATGTCGGTCAGGAGCAGGTCGAACTTGGCGCTTTTTATTTTTACAAGAGCGTCGAGTCCGTTCACGGCTTCCGTGATATTGACCTTGAGCATGCGTTTCAGGGTCAGGACCAGGAACATCCGCATGATCGACGAATCATCCACCACGAGTATCGATTTATCCGCATAGTTGAACATCCGAACGACCTTCCTTTTCACCTGATCGGGTTAAGAAAAAGGCGGGAAGTAGCGTCCCGCCATGTCTTGCTTAAGCCCTATTATAACATGTCCGGTATTGGTCCGCCCGACGGGGAGCTTGCCTTACCTCCGGTGAATTGATAAGTTGCTTTTCTGCACGGCCTTAGTCGATGACGATCGTCGGCGTGATGAAGATCATGAGCTCCGTCTGATTCTCGAACTTGCTCTTCTTTTTGAAAAGCCAGCCGAGGATCGGGATGTCTGACAGGAAGGGCACCCCCGCTTCGGACACTCCTTCGTTCTTGGTAAGAATGCCGCCGAGCACCACGGTCTCGCCGTTGTTCACTACCAGCTCAGTGTTCGCGTTCCTCTTCGTGATCGTGGGAATACCGTCCACCTTGCGGGTAAAATCGGGTTCCGATTTTTCCACCTTGATCTTTATGATAATCCGATTATCGTTCGTAATTGACGGAATGGCGGACAGCAGGAGACTCGCGGATATGATCTGCACTGCTGCGGTATTGACGCTGCCTTCCCCCGTATATGCAGTGGAGCTCACCGTTCTCACCGGGATATCAGTGCCGCTCGAGATCCTTGCTTCCTTATTATTCAGCGTCAGCAGCTTGGGGCTCGAAAGTATCTTGCCGTTCCCCGTGGCCTGCATGGCGGACAGCTGAAGGTCAAGTGACAGCGCGCCGCCCAGCTTGCCGAACGAGATGCCCAGGGCGCCGCCCGAACCGCTCCCCACGGCAGCCGGCAGGTTCACGATATAAGGGCTGCCGCTCGCTCCGATATCGCCGGTCAGGGGAAAGAACGTGCCGCTGCCGGTCGGCTGGCCCGCCCCGGTGACCCCGCCGGAGATGACCGTGGTCCCACTGCTGTTGGCGCCGGTATACTGGCCGCCCCATTGCACGCCGAATTCTTTCGCATAGGTGGTTGAGACCTCGACGATCTTCGCCTCGATCATGATCTGCGGTGAGCGCTGGTCAAGGTGCGTGAGCAGCCGCTCCATACGATCGATGTTCAGCGAGAGGTCCCTCACCACCAAAGCATTTATGCGGGTGTCCACTGAGACCTTGCCCTTTTCGCTTTTTATTTTTTCCAGCACCGCAAGCGCATCTTTGCCGTTCGCATACCCCAGGGGGAAGACCCGCGTTTCCATGTCATCGTCCTTTGCATCAGCCACAGCGACCACCCGCACGATGTTCCGTTCCCGCACGTAGGTAAGCCCCTTGGTCTTCAGGATAGACTCAAGGGCGTCCATAATATCTACATTCTTGAGGCTCAGCGAGACCTGTCCCGTCACGGTATCGC
>JANPMZ010000389.1:0-7707 GCA_031427195.1 Nitrospirota bacterium | reverse complement strand
GATCAGCCGGTCTGAAGTAGCTGTCTTTGAATGGCGCTGATTGCAATCCGAGACGTGTAACTTTTTCATGATAATAACTGCTCAAATAATCCTGACCATGCAGCCTGGCGCAGCACCGCTGGTTGATGGCGCTGTAGTCGTAAACCGCGGTACGATCATCGCTGTCGGTCCAGCCAGCCGTCTATTAAAACAATATCCAGGTCATTCTGTCCGCAAGTTACCGAATGCCGTTCTCATGCCTGGCCTGGTCAATGCGCATACCCACCTTGAACTGCCGCCCTTGCTCACATCAATACAAGCCAGGACTTTCCCTGACTGGGTAATAAATCTGATCAAGGCAAAACGATCACTGAGTGATAAAGACTATTGCGCGGCAGCAACGCGAAACGTTCGGTCCATCATCGAAAGCGGCGCCACCTGTGTCGGCGAAATATGCACCCAGGGAGTTAGCCCCGGCATCCTGAAACGATCTCAAATGAGGGCGCGGATATTTCACGAGCTCATCGATATGGGCCGGCCTTGTGGTTCCGGTGCTGGTGGCAGCGAACCAGGTCTTCTGTCACGGATAAACAAACTCCTTTCCCGGGAGACTGCCTGCATAAAAATGGGCCTCTCCCCGCATGCTCCCCATACGGTCTCAACAGCAGCACTACTCTCTATCAGTAAAACTGCCGGGGAAAAAGGCCTGCCTCTTTGCATGCATGTAGCCGAGTCCCGTGATGAACTGAAACTGCTTCAGGGACGAAAAAGCGGGTTTGAAAAGCTCTACCGGGCCGCGGGGTGGGACCTCGCCTGGTCACCGTCGGCAGCTTCCCCTTTCCAGTATCTCAACAACCTGGGCCTGCTCGGCCCCGGCTTTCTGGTCGTACATGCGGTCCATGCAACAAACCGTGATATAAAACTCATCGGAAACTCGGGAACACCCGTTGCACATTGTCCCAGAAGCAATCATGAAACAGGCGTCGGCAGAATGCCGCTGCATAAACTGCTCAAGGCCGGAATAACGGTCAGTCTCGGGACAGACAGCCTGGCCAGTTCTCCGAGCCTTAATCTCTGGGATGAAATGAGGTATGCCTTCCACTCCCATAAGGCGGATGGGATACCGGCGCGTACCATCATGGAACTGGCGACCAGAGGCGGAGCAAAAGCCCTTGGCATGGCTGATGATATTGGGTCCCTTACCCCTGGCAGGAAAGCTGACCTCATTGCGGTCTCATTACCGAACAGGAACTCCGGTGATCTCCCTTATGACTTGCTCAGAGAGACAAAATCCTGTATGATGAGCATGGTAAACGGCAAGATCATCTACGAAAGCGATCAACCTGCGTAATAAAATCATATGCCCCCTGCTCCCTTAAACTGAAAACCGCGGACTCCCCTGCCGCCCGGTCAATGAACGAACCATGGATCTTGATACAATCAAAGAAAAAGTCCTTTCCCACACTCGTTTAACGCGCGAAGACGGTATTGAGCTTTTCAGGTCTGCCGAGCTGCTGACGCTGGGACGCCTGGCAAACGATGTTGCGCTGGAAAAGAGCGGCGCCAAGGTCTTCTTCGTTCAGAACATGCATATTAACCCCACCAATATCTGCGTTAACCGTTGTAAGTTCTGCGCCTTCAGCCGGAGCAAAGGCGAACCGGGCGCGTACGAGATGAGCATAGACGATATCCTGAGCAAGGCGCGCGGCGCTGAAAAGAACGTGCGCGAACTCCATATCGTATCGGGCTTGCACCCGGACCTGCCCTTTGCCTGGTACCTGGACATGCTGCGGGCGCTCAAGGCGGAATTTCCCCTGGTCCATATCAAAGCCTTTACCGCAGTTGAGCTCGACTACCTGACAAAATTATCCGGCATGGGCCTTCACGATACGCTCATTACGCTTCGCGATGCAGGGCTCGGGTCTCTGCCGGGCGGCGGCGCTGAAATATTCGACAGCGCAATCAGAAATACGCTGTGTGCTGAAAAAATAAGCGGCGCCCGCTGGCTTGAGGTGATCGAGGCCGCGCACCGGATCGGCCTTAAATCAAATGCCACCATGCTCTACGGCCATATTGAGACCCCGGAACACCGTATTGATCACTTGATCAGGCTGCGAGAGCTTCAGGACCGAACGAACGGCTTTCAGGCCTTCATTCCCCTCAGTTTCCATTCACAGAACACGGAGATCAAGAAGTCCGCCTATACCACGGGTTTCGACGATCTCAAGACACTCTCCATTTCACGCCTGATGCTCGACAATTTCGACCATATCAAGGCATATTGGGTCATGCTCGGGGAAAAGATCGCGCAGGTATCACTGAACTTTGGTGTTGACGACCTTGACGGCACGGTGGTGGAAGAACGCATCACCAAGGCTGCCGGCGGGACCACTGACGGGAGCATGACGATGACGGATATCGTGTACCTGATCCGTCAGGCCGGCCGGATACCGGTGGAACGGGACACCCTCTATAATGAGATAAAGGTTTGGGACTAGCTTGGAAAATCCTCCCATGGACATGATGGACGTTATAACCCGGAAGGTGGCCGATGGCAGGCGTCTCGATAGTTCTGAAGGCCTTCTGTTACTGCAGCGCGCTGATCTGCTTACCCTGGGAGAGCTCGCGAATACAGTACGGAAAAGGCTTCATCCCGAGCGGATCGTCACCTTTATCATCGACAGAAATATCAATTACACGAATATCTGCGTGAACAAGTGTACGTTCTGCGCATTTTACCGCGATGCGGACAGCCCGGACGCCTACCTGCTCTCAAAGCAGGAGCTGTTCGGCAAAATAGAAGAAACGATCGCTCAGGGAGGTACGCAGATCCTGATGCAGGGAGGCGTGCATCCCGAGCTCGGTATTGAGTATTTTGAAGGGCTTTTTTCCTCCATCAAATCAAAATTTACTATTCAGGTCCATTCCCTCTCACCGTCAGAGATCTCCTATATTGCCAAACGCGCTCATATCTCCATACCCGAGGCGTTGCAACGCCTGAAAGCAGCAGGCCTCGACTCGATTCCCGGCGCCGGCGCTGAGATCCTCGTCGATCGAGTCAGAAAAAAAGTGAGTCCCAATAAAATACGCTGGCGTGAATGGGCGGCTGTCATGAGGGCGGCGCACGAGATCCATATGCCTACAACAGCCACCATGATGTTCGGCAGTATTGAATCACAGATGGAAATCATCGAGCATCTTGTCCGACTGAGGGATCTCCAGGACGAAAAGAAGGGTTTTACCGCCTTCATCCCCTGGACCTACCAACCGGGCAACACTGAACTTGGCGGCAGGTCGGCCACCGCTGTCGATTATCTTAAGGTCCTTGCCGTCTCGCGGCTCATGCTCGATAATTTTGACAACATCCAGGCCTCATGGGTAACGCAGGGAGCCAAAATAGCTCAAGTGGCGCTTGAGTTCGGAGCCAATGATTTTGGAAGTACCATGCTGGAAGAGAATGTAGTGGCCGCCGCAGGAATTACCTTCAGGATGACAAAGCAGGAAATCATTAATTTAATAAGGGATGCGGGATATTGCGCAGCGCAGCGCGATACCGTATATAAAATTATAAAAGTAGAAACAGAGAAGTTATAGGTATCATGGTAATCAGAAATAGTGAGCTTGATGATAAGAAACGATCGTTACATAAATAATATGTGGCGTAAAATTTAAAATTCTTTTAATTACTACATAGTTAGAATGGCTTTTCACAAAACCTGTGGATAACCTGTTATTAACTCTGTGGAAACCTTTTTTCAGGACGCTTTCCATGCGTGTGCAATGCAACCTGCACATTATTTAATCATATTTACTTCTATTATATTAATATGTTGCAAATATTAATGCTGTTTTTAGGGAAAAAATAAAGGTTTATCCTGGAACTCAGCGATTTCAGTAAAATGACTGGTGAGAGGGGCTTTACGATGCCTCTGAAATAGTTGATGTATTGTCCACATGAGTAATTCTCACAGGAATTTTCCTGCCTATCTGGTCGTCGTCAAGGTCATCGATGAACACTCGAATGTAATTATCGGTAAGACCGGTCAGCATACCTTTTGAGGCATCACTCCCGGCTTCTACCACTACATTGAGCTCTGTATTAAGAATTTTTTTTCTGAACGAATAGTTCTTCTCCTGAGCAAGGAGCCTCATGAGTTCATTTCTCTTTTTTTTCACTGATTCAGGCACCTGATCATCCATATCCGCTGCCGGTGTTCCGGGACGAGGTGAATAACTGAAAACATGCAGATGCGTGAGCGGTGAAGCCTCGATGAAACGAAGGGTATTTTGAAATTGTTCTTCCCCTTCCCCCGGAAACCCCACGATCACATCGGCTCCAAGAGCAATGCCTGGGACCTTTTTTGAAATAGAGAGGAGCAGGTCCTGGTAAAATTCGGCGCTATAATCTCTCTTCATCGCTTTCAGGACCGTATCATCTCCACTCTGGAGAGGTATATGCAAATGCCGGCACAAACCCTTACCCAGCAATTCAATGATCCCTGAGGTGAGTTCCCGGGGCTCTATTGAACTGAGTCTCAGCCTCGTAGCGCCACGTCTGTTGACGAGCCCGGCGATAAGCCGGGTAAGGTCCGTGCATGGATTCAGATCAGCCCCATAGGTCCCGATATGGATGCCGGTCAGCACCACTTCAGGACAGCCGGCATTGGTCATTCTTTCGAACTCATCCATTATGTGTGCAGGGGCTGCACTGCGAGACTTGCCGCGGGCAGAGGGAACGATACAATATGAGCAATGGTTGTTGCATCCGTCCTGGATCTTAAGAAAACCGCGTGTCTTCTCCCGCAGGGCCTGCACCGGGAGGTCCCTGGTTGCCTGAACGGAACGTTCTGAGGATGAGAACGCTGCAGCGAGATATGCGGGAATTGACAGCTTCTCCCTATTCCCTATCACCCTCTCCACGCCGGGGATGGCGAGTATCTCCTCGGGGCGGGTCTCGGCATAACAACCCGTCACAACGACCCTTGCCCCCTTCCCTCTGCGCGTCGCAGCGCGGATCACCTGTCGACAGGTATAATCGCTCTTTGCGGTTACCGTGCAGGTATTAATGATGTAGACATCAGCGTCCGCTTCGAAGGGAACTTCCGTATTGCCCTGCGATACCAGTTCCTGCCGGAGCGCGTCTGTTTCATACTGATTGATCTTGCATCCAAGGGTCGTAAAGGCTATGCGCATAATTCACCGGTCAGCGAACTGTCCCCGGAGTCAGTAATTCTGACCATGACGAGTTTCCCTATCAGGGAATCCATACCGTTAAAATTAACCGCTTTGTTCCCTCGCGTCCTGCCCGTGAGCTTCCCGCCTTTTCTGCTATTCCCGTCAACAAGAATTTCAAAGGTCAGGCCGACAACAGCAGCATTTTTTCCGCGCGAGAGCTCTTTCTGGAGGTCCAGCACCTGTGCCAGCCGTGCTTTTTTGACCTCATCAGGAACATGGTCGGACAGTTTCAGTGCAACGGTGCCAGGCCGTTTTGAATATTTGAACGCAAAAACGCTATCGTACTCAACTTCACGGAGCATCTGCAGGGTCTGGGAAAAATCCTGCCCGGTTTCACCGGGAAAGCCCACAATGATGTCAGACGTAAGCGTTATCAGGGGAACCGCGGCACGGAGGCGTTGTATGCGGTCCAGATAGTCGGCGCGGGTGTATTTTCTGTTCATGGCCGCCAGGATAGGGTCCGCGCCGCTTTGCACCGGCAGGTGGATGGACTCGCACACCTTTGGCAGGTCTCGAAGAGCAACGATAAGCTCCGCTGACAAATCGCGGGGATGAGAGGTGACAAACCTGATCCGCTCTATACCGGGAACGTCGCTCACCTTTGCAAGCAAACCGGAAAAATCCACCGAATCGTGCCCACCCTTGCCATAGGAATTCACATTCTGGCCGAGCAGGGTGACTTCTTTGTAGCCTTGTTCAGCCAACTCACGGACCTCGCTGACAACGTCCGCTGAAGGACGGGAGCGTTCCCGCCCCCGCAGATAGGGAACAATACAATAGGTGCAAAAATTATCGCACCCATACATGATCGAGACCCAGGCCTTCAGCCGGTCGGCGCGCAGCGTCGGGATCTGTTTGCGGTGATAGTCGGGATCGCCATCTATCTCGATGAGCGGATTGGACCATATTTTCGCAAGTCCCGGCAGTTCAGACACTTTCGCCACATCTGAGGGGCCGAAGATCATGTCCACATACGGCGCCCGGGAAAGGATGTTCTTCCCCTCCTGCTGAGCAATGCATCCGGCCACCGCGATCGTAAGACCAGGACGCTCCTGTTTTAAGCTCCTCAGCCGCCCCAGTTCACTGTAGAATTTCTGCGCTGCTTTTTCCCGAATGCTGCAGGTATTTAAAATGATCACATCCGCGATCGCTGCATCATTCGTCTGGACATACTCCTGGCCTTGCAGGATACCGGCCATCCGCTCAGAGTCATGCTCGTTCATCTGGCAGCCAAAGGTGATAATGTGGAATGATTTCATGATGGTAGTATAATCCGGGTGGGTGATGTTAAACAAGCGCATATAGTGCAGGCGGCACACACTATGTCAGGGCTAATCAAGGAAAATCATACGTTAGCGATCGAAATTCTGACGACCTCGCCGCGCTTTGCCGACAGAGCAGTGCGGGCGTTTTGTTTGAACATAAATATTTCAAGAGCGCCTGAACTGTTAAAGATCGCACTCAGCTCTCCCGGCGCGGCTTCAGCATAATAATTTTTGAGGCCCTTGATCTCTTTCCCCATGAGCGCGATCTGTATTGAGTTCAATACTGCGCCCTCGGAGAGCAGCGGTTGAACATGCTGGTACGCAATGTTCGTAATAATATTTCCAAAGCGGTCGGCATGTACCACATGGCCTTCGATCGTGTTCTGCGAAACCTTCGGTACGGGTACGTTCAACTTTACATAGTCCGTGATCTCCTCGCCGAAGTTGCCCGAAGGAATGCCTTTAGCCAGCCATCCTGCCACCGGAGCAAAAATATCTCTTCCGTGAAAAGTCGGACCGGGATTCGGGAGAAAGTAATGCGCCGACGTAATATGATGTACCCGGATCCGCTCCGCTTCCTGATAAATAAGCGTGAACAAACCATTGTCCGGTCCGATGAAATAATAGCTTTCGGTTACGACGATAATCGGTCGACGACCGCTCCCGACACCGGGGTCGACCACAGCGAGATGTATGGTGCCCTTCGGGAAATATTGGGAAGCAGCTCGTAAGGTGAAAGCTCCCTCCCATACGTCCTGGGGGCCTATTTCATGAGTTATATCTACGATCTGCGCCAGGGGGTTGACCTTGTACACCACACCTTTCATACTCGCTGCAAAAGCGTCTCTTGTCCCGTAGTCACTCGTCAGCGTAATAATGGTAGACATCTTTCCCCCGTAAGCATAATGCACTGTTTTTTAAAACTTTTTCGCAGGAATACTACCAGCATACGTGCTATTTGTCAACTCAAAGATGGTGGAGGTTGAGCAGAAAAATTCGTAAAAAAGAAAAACATCGCAACTATTCAGGTTAGCCGCGAAAGAACGCAAAGAGCTCAAAAAATACAGTAACCACACAGCAATCAGATCAGGTGCATAAATGTCTGCGTCGTAGGGGCGCAATGCTTGCGCCCTTGCTGCTGTTGCCATTTCCACCAGGGCGTATGCAATACGCCCCTACAAAAACGACTGTCGGAATGACAGGATTGTGCCCCATGCTGAATAGTTAC
>JANPMZ010000388.1:0-1555 GCA_031427195.1 Nitrospirota bacterium | reverse complement strand
GGTCAAAGTCGGACAGTCCGTGGTTGTATTTGGGGTTGGCGGCGTGGGATTGAACATCGCCCAGGCAGCCGCGATGGTCTCGGCCAATCCGATTATCGGCATCGATATCGTTGATTCAAAGCTGGAGATGGCCAAGCAGTTCGGAGCGACCCATTGCTTTAATTCGGCCAAGACCGGAAATCTCAATGAAGAGATTCGGAAGATTGTCGGCGAGGCGGGGGCCGATGTCGTAATCGAGACGACGGGGATTGCGAAGGTTATCGAGCAGGCCTACGACCTGACGCATGCGGATGGAAAGACCATTCTGGTGGGGGTTCCGACGAAGGGCAATAACATTTCCATTTATTCTCTCCCGCTGCACTTCAAAAAAGTGCTGAAGGGCTCCCACGGCGGAGATGCCGAACCGCATCTGGACATACCCAGATACATCCGGTTGATCGAGACCGGAAAGCTCACACTAAAAGGTCTCGTGACCCACGAGTTCAAGCTGGACCAGATTAACGACGCAATAAAGCTGGTCAAGAGCGGGGAGGCGGGCCGCGTTCTGGTGGCGATGGATTGAAAACGGCGGCCGAACTTGGGCGCTGCGAATTCTGCCTGCGTCAGTAGTAATAGTTATGGCAGACGATGCAGTGTTCGCAGGAACGCAGCATCGCTTTCATGTGAGGGCCACCGGAGGCGGAATTTTGTTCAAGGACAATGCTGCGTGAGGATCACCCCACCCGATGGAAAACCCGCCGTGACACCTGCCAGACTCTTTTCTAGGAATTCGTAAATGAGCAGTTGCCACCTGTGCAGAGAACCGGCACCAGCCGAACTGATCAATTTCGGCGCGCACCCGATCGCACACAGATTCCTGACCGACCCAGCGGCTTCGGAGTACACCCATTCCGTCAGCCTTTGTCTGTGTGAGCGCTGCGGACTGATTCAGCTGACCGACCCGATTCCTCCGCAGATGCTGTACACGGAGTATGCCTGGCTCAGTTCCTGGAAACCGCAACCGCACGTTCCCCGCCTGGTCTCGTTGATCACGCAACTGCCGGGTATCGACAAGAACTCGAGAATTCTCGAGGTCGGATGCAACGATGGCATGTTTCTCTCCGCACTTGAACGCGAGGGTTTTCGCAACCTGGTCGGCATCGAGCCCGCGCAGGACGCGGTCCGCGCCGCAAAGGGAAAGGGTCTGAACGTAGTGCACGGCTACTTCAGCGATGAAGCGGCGCGAAAGTTGGTTTCCGAGCACGGGAAATTCGATCTGCTGGTGACGCGTCAGGTGCTGGAGCACATTACGGCTCTGGAAGATTTCCGCGAAGGCCTGCGTACCGCCGTACGTGTCGGCGGGCACGCGCTGATCGAGGTCCCGAACTTCGAATTCAGCCTGGCAACGATGGACTACAGCGCCATCTGGGAGGAGCACGTCAATCATTTCACTCTGGATACGCTCAGCCGCTTTTGCACCGATGGTGGGTTCAGCGTGACGCACAGTGAAACTGCGCCGTTCTGCGGTGAAGCTCTGATAGCAATCGCCGAGTACACCCAAACCGCCGGCCATATC
>JANPMZ010000387.1:0-4016 GCA_031427195.1 Nitrospirota bacterium | reverse complement strand
CTCCTGCGTCTGATAGCGGACAGCATCAAAAACAATATGCGGCGGACTGATGTTGTCGGGCGGCTCGGCGGAGATGAGTTCGCCCTGCTCATGCCCGAGACAGGTGCGGACGTGGCCCTGAACGTAGTCAATAAAGTTCTTGCTCTCCAGGACATTGCGCAGAAGCGGGGATTAACGATTACGCTGAGCATAGGCATGGTCGTTTACCTGAGCCCTCCTGAAAATGTTGAAGATATGATCAGGAGGGCCGATGCCCTCATGTACTCCGTGAAGATGAGCGGCAAGAATAATGTCAAGTATGAAGTCGTGGGCAGGGCGGAGACCGATAAGGGCGAAATGTGATGGTCTCGAAAAAAGTCTGAAACCGTCACCCTGGGCCCTTCGCTGGGAAAGCGAGATTCTTCGCTCCGCTCAGAATGACCCGGGAAGGGCTCAGAATGACGCTTTGCCTAAAAAAGCCATTTGTGCAACAGGCTCTAAAAGGAGAATAAAATGAACGGGACCTTGTCTCAGGGCTCATGGAAGATCGGAACGATCATGGGAATACCGATCCGGGTGCACTTCTCATGGTTTATCATCTTTGGTTTGATAACCTGGTCTCTTTCGACGTTCTATTTTCCCCAGGCGGCGCCGGATCTTCCGACCGCCTCGTACTGGGTCAAGGGCGTTCTGGCTGCGCTCCTGCTTTTTGCCTCGGTCGGTTTCCACGAGCTTGCCCATTCTTTCGCGGCAAAAAAATACAAAATCCCCATAGAGAGCATTACGCTCTTCATATTTGGAGGCGTTGCGCAGATGAAGGGCGAGCCGCCGCATCCGAAAGCGGAATTCAGAATCGCTGTTGCCGGCCCGCTTTCGAGTTTTTTCCTTTCCGCCCTGTTCTTTTTCCTGTCGATGAACAGCGCAGACGGGATAAAGGCCCTTTTTTCCTATCTTGCGCAGATAAATTTCATCATTGCGGTGTTCAATCTCATTCCCGGTTTCCCGATGGACGGCGGCAGGGTGCTGAGGTCGGCAATATGGAGTAAGACAAAGAATTTTTATTACGCCACACAAAAGGCCTCGAGTATCGGGCGGAAGATAGCGTTATTTTTTATCTTTTTCGGAATCTTCTCACTATTTACCCGTATGCCGGGTGGCTTGTGGCTGATGCTCATAGGGTGGTTCCTCTATACCGCAGCCCAGACGAGTTATCAGCAGTCAACCCTTCAGGAGAGCCTGTCGGGCATCAAGGTAAAGGATATCATGGTGAGGGATATCGTGTCGCTCAGCCCGATGATTTCAATCGATGAGGCCGTAAACGCGTATTTTCTCAGGTATGGATACGGCGGATTTCCCGTTCTTGAAGGCGAGAAATTTCTCGGTATCGTAACCTTAAAGGAGATCAAGGAGGTTCCCAGAGAGAATTGGTCAAGGGTGAAGGTTTCCGATGTTTTTGTGCCCCATAACACAAGGTGGGAGGCAGCGCCCGAAGAGGACATAATGAAGGCCCTTGAACTCATGATATCAGAGGACAAAGGCAGGATTGCGGTGACAAAGAATGAAGGGATCACAGGGCTCATTACAAGAAGCGGCATTGCACGCTATGCGCAGATCAAGGGGAAATAATGAAAACAATCGTTACTCTGACGATGAACCCTGCAATTGATAAAATTTCGAGCGATGGCGCGTCTTCAAGCGCTTCCGAAAAAAATTGTATATCCAATGTGGGAAAGCATTCATGACAGGCGGGGATAGTGCCGTGCGCATTCTCAAATCTGCGTTTTTTGATGGAGTCGTTGTGTCCGTCAAAACAGAAAGTCAGGTGTTTCCATGAAAAACAATAAGTTGGTTTTTGCAGAAATGATTTTGTTCATTGGGAGCGTGCTTACCTTTAGAAGTTTGTGGATGTTGCTCGACAAGATATCCTTCACCCATGAGACCTGGGCGCTTTGGTTGTTATTGTTTTTGGGCGGCATCGTCACAGTTGTAGCTTTGAGCTGGATCGCGAAGCAAGGCAAAAGATAAGCAGATCGAGCAGAACGAGATAATTTAGCGAAGGCCGCCTTTATCTTGGTTTGAATTTGCCCGAAGGTCGGCGAGAACGGAGCAAAGGAATGCAGCGATTCAAAAATATCCTTTTGGTTGCCGGTGGTGCGGCCACCGGACCATCGTCGGGAAGGCCCAGCATCCGTGGACGGACGCGGACCATGTTCTTTCGCAGTTTGGAAACACGAGACGAAAAGGTTTGGCAGCGTATCGGAAGCTCAAGCTGAAACGATCCGGGAGGACCATCCAAAAGATCATTGACGAAGAGTGCAAGATGGCCGGGATCAGTTAACAGGAAATAATGCATGGTGTCCGCAGGAGAGCGGTGAGCCGTTTGCGGGCCGCCATCGCTTCACGGAGCCGGACGGAACTCGGCTTATCGTCCGCAGAATTGGCGCGTCATCTGGGCGTGGCGGCTTCCAGTCTTTCTCGCCTGGTTGAGAGGATAGAGGCAACGTGATCAATGGCTTGTCACGTATCAACGTCCCCAAAGTATATTATGACAAGGAGGATCTTGCATGAAAAGGGCAATGGCAGTGCTGGCTGCCGGGCTGGTTGTGATGATGGAAGTATCGGTGAGCTTCGCCTCGGGTTTTCGTCTTCCGGAACAGAATGCGGCGGCGATGGGGATGGCAGGCGCGTTTGTCGGACAGGCAGATGACGCCTCGGCGGCGTGGTATAACCCGGCTGCCATGACCCAGCTCGATGGGACCAGGGTCTCTGCCGGGGTTATCGCGATCGCACCCACCCTCGAGCATGCGAATAACACGGTGAATCCCGGGACCACCGACGTGTCCGAACGGTCGATCCATATCCCCGCTCATTTCTATATGACGCATAAAATGAATGACACGGTCGCGTTCGGTGTCGGTATCAACAGTCCTTTCGGCCTTTCAACGGACTGGGACCCGACGACCAGTTCCACACGGTATGTTGCAACATTCAGCAAGGTCATTACGTCAGAGGTGAATCCGAGCGTTGCGTTCAAGATCAGCGACGACCTGTCCGCGGCCTTTGGCATCGCCTATGTTCATCTCAGGGCGACGCTTGAAAAGACTGCTTATATCGTGCTCCCGGGACCCATCGTCCTAGGAAATCATAATTTCCGTCTCAGTGGCGACGGGGCTGGATGGGGAGCCAATGCCGCGTTTATGTACAAGCATTCAGATGCTACGAGCGTCGGCTTCTCGTACCGCAGCCGCGTCAAGATTGATGTGGATGGAACCGCCTCGCTCTCGGGCGGACCTGCCGCAACGACTGCCACCGGAGCTACAGCGATCACCCTTCCGGACATCATCCAATTCGGCGTTTCTCACAAGACGTCGGAGAATCTTACCGTGAATGCTGATATCGATTACACGATGTGGTCGACCTTCGACAGGATCGTGATTGTTTCCGACAATCCATCGTTCAATGCGACCGACGAGAAACAGTGGCACGACGTCTGGTGTTTCAGGATCGGAGGTCAGTACAAGCTCTCGGACCAGTGGAAACTGCGCGCCGGATATCTCTATGACAAGAATCCGGTGGGAGAATCACATTTTGATACCCGCATTCCCGACTCGGATCGTCAGGGTATCTCCCTCGGGACGGGGTATGCGAAGGGGAATATGACGGTCGATCTGGCCTACCTGTACCTCCTCTTCAGCAAGCGGACGATATCCAGCAGCCTCTCGGATAATGACGCGAATCCCTTCACGCCGGATGACTCTCTGAACGGCACCTACAAGGGCAAGGCCCATCTCGCGGGGGTAACGATAGGCTACAAGTTCTAATTATTCGGTATTGATGATGTTCGTGCTGCCTGTTCGCCCATTTCAGTTATATTCGCACTGGCGGAATCCTGTCCGCGTATTATCCCGACTTTATCGTCAAGATCAAGACGGACTTGTACCTGGTGGAGACCAAGGCGCAGAAGGACGTGAAGGATGCGAACGTAAAGCAGAAGGAACTCGGCGCTCTGGACAGGCTGAAAAAGATCAACGCATTGA
>JANPMZ010000386.1:0-2561 GCA_031427195.1 Nitrospirota bacterium | reverse complement strand
TGAAGCATGCTCCCAGGAATGGAAACTAATCTGCGCGACACACAATTTGCTGAAGCTCTGGAGAAGCGGCAAAGGAATCGCGGTTCAGATGGCAGTATAATGGATCCAACAGCTCATTCATGCCGTGTGCTTCGCCGAAATAATAATGTCAGCCTGACACCGTTCCATATGGGCGATCACAAAACGGCTGCTCAGGCATTTGTGCAACAGGCTCATATCTCCGGCCATCTTCGGAGCTCTCTTCCAATGCGTCATAGACGAAGAAGACACTGCCCGCCGCCGCAATCTCGGCGCGCATTACACCAGCGAAGAAAATATCCTGAAGCTAATCAAACCGCTATTCCTCGATGACCTCCCGGCCGAGTATCATGCCATAAAGCGCAACTCCAATAAACTCTACGAGTTGCTTAAAAAGATCGCCCGGTTAAAGTTCTTCGATCCCGCCTGCGGGTGTGGAAATTTTCTCGTGATCGCGTACCGCGAACTGCGCTTGCTCGAACTGGAAATCCTGCGCGCCGCCCGCGCAACGGGCCAGATGCACCTGGATATATTCCAGCTCGTGCAGATGGAGCTTGTGTCTGGCAAAATAAAGGGAGCAGGTGTCCTTGATTATGTTACGGCGTTGTATCTGAAGGCAGCGCATTATATTCAGGGCAACGACAATATTTCGATGCTTCTGGATAATATGCCAGGAGCACAAAAACCTCCGCGAGATAAAGTGAAATATGATTCATCGACCTCAACGATGCCCGATAACCGGTCCCTTCCTGGCCGAACCATAGCACTACGTAGTTTGTGCAACATCATCATCCATGTTGTGCGATAACTGCCCAGGCAATCCTCCCTTTTCCCTTTAGGTACTTGAAGAAATCGTACCAGCTCCCGAAGCCCCGCAATATCAGGAAGTCATCTTTAGACTGAAGGCCCACCTTCTCCGCAAGGCTCCGTAGACTTATTGCAAGCGATTTTGCAGGCAACAACGGACTAAAGCGAAGGAGCTGCATGCAAAAAAGAGGACCACTCAAAACAAACTCGTACTTATCAATAAAAAGGCCGAAAATATCCTCGGAGTTTTGGGGGGAAGAAGGCAAGAAAAGCACACAGGCGGGCTATGTTCTGGTGGAAAGAAGACGGGCAAAATTAAAATGGATTTATGGGAGTTACCCCCATAAATCCACCGAAATCGAACTCAGCAAAGGGTTTTGCTGAGAGTGCTAGTTGGCTCCCGAGGCAGGACTTGAACCTGCGGCATGGTGATTAACAGTCACCCGCTCTACCAACTGAGCTACTCGGGAATGATTGGGAAATAGTAGGAAATCAGGCTGGTATAAATACCATACGCGGCCTGATATGTCAATCGGTTATTTACTGGCAGGGATGCGTTATCTGCTGCCGTCCTGGCCCTTCTTGAGCTCCATGATCACGAGCTTGGCAATCGCCTTGAGTGTATCAAATACCCCGATGCCTTCAGGAGCAACTGCCTCAAAGTCCGGCAAACCGTGAGGGTTCAACGCACGCCGCATTTCCTGCACCGGCACGACATTCGGCAGGTCGCGCTTGTTGTACTGAATGATATAGGGAACCTTGTCGAGATCATAGCCCTGCTCTGCAAGGTTGATACGCAGGTTCTCAACGCTCTCGATGTTCGCCTCCATCCGTTCGATCTGCGAGTCTGCGACAAAGACAACGCCGTCCACGCCCTTGAGGATCAGCTTCCGGCTTGCATCATAGAACACCTGGCCGGGAACGGTATAGAGATGGAAACGCGTTTTGAAGCCACGAATCTCGCCGAGGGCGAGCGGGAGAAAGTCGAAGAATAGTGTCCGCTCGGTCTCGGTCGCCAGCGAGATCATCTTTCCCTTGCTGTCCGGGTTTGTCTTTTTATATATCCACTGCAGGTTGGTCGTCTTGCCACACAGGCCGGGACCATAGAAAACGATCTTGCAGTTGATCTCTCTCGACGAGTAATTGATAAACGACATAGAACCGTGATTCCTCTCCTTAACGCATTCAGGAAATGATCGTGGCGGGGTTACCCGAAGAGCTTATCAATATCTTCGTCCGTGATCTCCGCAAAGGGCGAATCAGCGGCCTTGCCTGACGTTTTTCCCGTTTCCACCTTTTCAAGGAGCTGATTGAAGATGGCACCGAGCACTTCGGCGCTCTTTTTCACCCGGAGACGAACAAGGCCGAGCGATGAGCGATGGTCGAAGATCACCACCAGGATCACCCGCTGGCCAATGATGGATATGTGGATGTTATCGCGCTGGCCTTCGTGGAACAGGATGGAAAACTCCTTCTCACCCAGCAGCTTGGCCATGCCGCCCGTGGCGGCAATGTTGCCGGCCGTCAGGGAGGCAAGCGACGTGGTATCGAGGTTTTCCGTTTCACCGGTAGCGGCGATCAGCTGGCCGTTCTTATCCACAAGGAACACGACCTTGGCATTGGCCTGGGCAAGGAGGCGCTGGAGTTCCGCGTCTATTAACTTAAACTCTTCGTCATACATCACGAGATCTTGACCCAGCATAGGTGCTTCTCCTTAGGCGCGGAATGCCCTACCG
>JANPMZ010000385.1:0-4743 GCA_031427195.1 Nitrospirota bacterium | reverse complement strand
TTCCGGTTTCCGATAGCGGTCCCGCTCGCTGTAAATGCACCCGCAGTACTGCTGCCGGTAGAGCCCCATGGCCTTTGATTCCACGATACCCTCCCGCCAACCGCGCCGGAAGTCTTCGTAATAGAACTCGATCCCGTGCTCCGCCGCCATTTCCCTCCCGAGGCCCGTGATCAGATCATGTTTCTGATATTTGCTGTACAGCAGCGACGTGGTCATTGCCGGGAACCCTCGTTCCCGTGCAGCCGCGCCGGCGGCATCGAGCCTCATACGGTAACACTGTTCGCACCGCCCCGGCCCCTTGCCGGAAGCCAAGACGAGAAATTCGTCGAGGTCATAGCCATCCCGGTATATCACCTCAAGTCCGGCCCGGCCGGCAAATTCCTTCACGGTATCGAGCCGTTTTTTGTACTCAAGATAAGGATGGATGTTCGGATTATAAAAATAGCCGACAGGCTCGAGCCCCCCCTCCTTCATGCGGTAATAGGGGTAGAGAGCGCAGGGCGCGCAGCATATATGAAAAAATATCTTCATGGCAAACTCCAGACACAAAAAATGCGGCTTCGATTACTTCACGCCGCGGGTCAGCTCGGCAACGCGTTTACAGGCTTGCTCCTGCTGTTCGCGGTAATCGGATGGTGCGTTCTTGCAGAACCAGTCATAATAATAGTGGGCCTGATTCATGATCCCTACATTTTCAAAGTTGACGCCGAGGTTGTAGTACGCCTCGATATTATTGCGGTCCAGCGCCACTGCCCGCTGGTATGCTTCTATCCCCTTGAAAGGCTTGCCGGCAAGAATGTAACAATTCCCCAGGTTGTTAAAAACACGCGACTTTCCGGGGGACTTGGCTGCAGCATCCTGCCAGAGGGTCAAAAGCGTATGCCACACCCTGTTCCGCTCATAGGCCATGCCGGTAAACAGGATGACCACGAGGGCAAGCACAGCTGTCCTGATACCCTGGCCGGTAATTTGTTCACTCTTGCGGATCAATAGGATAGTTCCTTTTCAAAGCAACCTACAACAGCCGCTCCTGCGCCGGGGACCGTTGCTTGCCGAAATACTCGTAGGCCAGTCGCGTCGCCTGCCTGCCGCGGGGGGTCCGGTCGAGAAATCCCTCCTGGATCAGGAAAGGTTCGTAGACGTCTTCCAGCGTGTCCTTTTCCTCATTCAACGCCGCTGCCAGCGTCTCGAGCCCAACCGGGCCGCCATCGAACTTATCGATGATCGTAAGCAACAGCCTGCGGTCCATTTGGTCAAAGCCCCGTTCATCGACCTCAAGCCGCTGCATGGCATTCTTCACCACCGTCATGGTCACGATGCCGTCGCCCTGCACCTGCGCGAAGTCCCGTACCCTCCGCAGCAGCCGATTCGCTATCCGCGGGGTCCCGCGCGAGCGGCCGGCTATGATCACTGCAGCCTCCCGCTCGATCGTTACCTGCAGGAGCGATGCCGAGCGCTCCACGACGATGCGCAGCTCATCGGGCGTGTAGAAGCTCAGCCGGTCAATGACGCCGAACCGGTCACGAAGCGGGGAGGTGAGCAGCCCGGTACGGGTTGTTGCTCCCACGAGCGTAAAATATGGCAGATCGAGCTTTATGCAGCGGGCGCCGGGACCCTGCCCGATGATAATATCGAGCTGAAAGTCTTCCATGGCAGGATACAGTACCTCTTCAACAACACGGTTGAGGCGGTGGATCTCATCGATAAAAAGAACGTCGCCTTGTTGCAGATTGGTAAGGATGGCCGCCAGATCGCCGGCGCGCTCCAGCACCGGGCCGGACGTGGACTTTATGTTCACCCCGAGCTCCCGGGCAATGATGTTCGCCAGCGTGGTCTTCCCCAGCCCAGGGGGGCCGCAGAACAACACATGGTCCAGGGCTTCACCTCTGCCCTTGGCCGCATCAATGAAAACCTGCAAATTCTCCTTGATCCGGTCCTGCCCCACAAAGTCGCTGAAACGAGTGGGCCGCAGGCTCCGGTCGAGCTGAAAATCACCTTCATCCTGCACAGGCTCTACGATTCGCTTCGTCACTGGTTACCTCGAAACTTTCAGCCAGGCTCGTCGGGGATAAACCCCGACGCTACAGGATACGTACGTAGCGCCCTCGTTTATCGGGGGCGATTATCAGGAGCAAAAAGGCTTCGCACGTGATGTTGCTTCTATTATGAGACGATTACTATCTCTTCCGTAACGCTTGCAGCCCTTCACGGATGAGGTTCTCCACGGCAAGGCCCGGATGCTTGCGCAAGACCATCTGCACCGCATCCTCCGCAAGGTTCCGTTTATATCCCAGGTTCGTCAGCGCCGACACGGCGTCGTCCGCATCAACGTCGGTCTGCCGCGGTTGCCCGGCCGGTGCGGAAGCGGTCACCAGATGTTTGACCTTGTCCTTTAGTTCAAGGATCAAGCGGGCGGCGGTCTTCTTGCCGATGCCGGGTATGGCATTGAGCTTTTGGTCGTCCGACGACTGAATGGCTGCTGCGATCTCATCCGCTGACAGACTGGAAAGGATCGTGAGCGCCAGTTTGGGGCCGATGCCGGACACCCCCAGCAGGATCAGGAAAAGGTCTTTCTCCGCCTGCTCCGAGAAGCCGTAGAGGGCAAGCAGGTCCTCGCGCAGATGGGTATGAATATGAAGGCTCGCCTCGGCGCCCTCGTCGGGCATGCGGTAATAGGTGGAGAGCGGAACGAAGACCTGATACCCGACGCCGGAAACGTCAAGGATGAGATAATCGACGGCTTTGCGCGTGAGCCTGCCGGTGAGCGACGCGATCATCTCAGTCTGCCTGGGGCTTGCGAACGACTGCGCCCCGCGGACCAACACCCCTACCGGGTTGCCGGAGGGATGAAGGGTTCTTGAGTATTTCCCTGAGACGCGAGGAATGAATATGACAGATAGCAGCGGCCAAAGCATCGGCAGCGTCAGCCGGATGCGGGACCTTCGGCAGGCTCAGCAGCGTTTTCACCATCAGCTGCACCTGTTTTTTGTCAGCTTTCCCGGTGCCGACAACGGCCTGCTTAACCTCCGTCGGAGCATACTCGAACACCGGCAACCCCGCATTCATCGCTGCAAGGATAGCCACGCCCCGGGCATGGCCGAGCTTGAGCGCCGATTGCATATTTTTGGAAACAAAGAGGTCCTCCACCACAACGCAGTTCGGCCGGTACTTTTCGATGATCTTCTCGAGCTCTTCATATATTTTCTTAAGCCGCTTCGGGAGCGGCTGTTTTGCCGAGGGGCTGATGCCTCCCGACGCTACATGGAACAGCCGGTGGTCCTCTTCGGCAACGATTCCGTAACCGCTCGTCAAGGTCCCCGGATCGATCCCCAGAACTCTCATACATCCTCCGCTACTTATTCCGCATTCAGGATCTCGTCAGGGATATCGAAGTTCGCATACACGTTCTGGACGTCGTCATTGTCCTCAAGCGTATCAACGAGCCTCAGCATCTGATGCGCCTCCTTGCCGTCGAGCTTTACGTAGGTCTGCGGTATCATGGTGATTTCCGCGAGATCCAGCGGCACAGCCGCATCTTCCAGCGCCTTTTTCACTTTTTCAAAATCGCTCAGGGCCGTGGTGATGACGAAGGTCCCTTCTTCAACCTGCATGTCCTCGGCGCCGGCCTCCAGTGCCAGCGTCATCAACTGGTCCTCGTTGGCCTTGGCGCTGCTCACGACCAGATATCCTTTTTTGTGGAACATCCAGGAAACGCAGCCCGCTTCGCCCATATTGCTGCCTGCCTTGCTGAAAATATTCCGGATCTCGGAAACGGTCCTGTTCCGGTTGTCCGTCATGGACTCGATAATGACCGCAACACCACCCGGCCCGTATCCTTCGTAGATTATTTCCTCGTAGGATACCCCCGGCAGTTCGCCCGTACCCTTCTGGATCGCCCGCTTGATGTTCTCGGCAGGCAGGCTGACCGATTTCGCCTTGGCGACCGCGGTCCTGAGACGCGGGTTGCCGTCGGGGTCGCCGCCGCCCAGCCTGGCGGCAACGGTGATCTCTTTGCCGATTTTCGTGAAGATCTTTCCCCGCTTTGCATCAGTAGCAGCTTTTTTATGCTTCGTTGTCGCCCACTTTGAATGACCTGACATGAAACCTCCTGTAAATAAACTGACAGACTGATAGACTAACTGATAGACTAACTGATAGACTGATAGACTAACAGACAGACTAAGAGACTGATAGACTAAATCAAAAGCAGTTGTCTGTTGTCTCAAGTCTCCCCGTCTCAAGTCTCCCCATCTCCCCGTCTCCTGTCTCCCCGTCTCAAGTCTTCCGTCTCCCGTCTCCTGCTTATTCGTGCTCCCCATCTTCTTTGAGCTTGGTAAAGATCATCCTGCCTGCCGCGGTCTGGAGCACGCTCGTGACAGCCACTTCCATATTCTTGTTGATGTATTTCCGGCCGTTCTCAACGACGATCATCGTACCGTCATCAAGGTAGGCAACTCCCTGGCCAGGCTCCTTGCCTTCCTTCAGCACAAAGACGCGCATGCTCTCTCCCGGCAGCGCCACGGGCTTGACGGCATTGGACAGGTCATTGATGTTCAGCACTTTGACCCCCTGAAGCTCGGCGACCTTGTTCAGGTTGAAATCGTTGGTGATCACTTTTGCACTGAACTTCTTGGCAAGTGCGATTAGCTTGCTGTCCACTTCCCGGATCTTCGGGAAATCATCTTCAACGATCCTGACCTCCATATGGCTCATTTTCTGGATCCGGTGCAGGATATCGAGACC
>JANPMZ010000384.1:0-6096 GCA_031427195.1 Nitrospirota bacterium | reverse complement strand
AAGAACACTGAGAAATTTTAGAAGCTTGTATGAGTACCGACATGGACCACATCGATAGCTTCGCGGAAAACAGTGAAAGCCGGTGTTCAGCGGTTTGCGGAAGGCATTCAAAAACAGAGCGAGCATTAGTGTCAAGTCTTTCTCCGTGCATTTTCGTCTTCTCGAAGCCATCGACTGATTGTCGAATAGTGAACTTCATAGAACTTCATATTATCAGGTCGATATTGTTGCACTTTGTCCATTTGAGACTCGGAACCGGGGTTAGGGACGTTCGTTCTGAAACTGCTTTGCGACAAACGCCAACGATATCTCGCCGATTCCAACGGTCCCGAGGCAGCACGGTTTGACAAGGAATCCGGAGGATCTCTATTCTTAATTCCACCTGTTCTTTTTGAGCCCCCCATTCGCCGGGCTGTTCCTTGAGCTCTTCGAGATGCTTCAGCTTGTTCTTAAGCTCGGTGGCCCGCGAAATTTCCTGATGCTCCGATAGGCTTAAATACATATCCGTTGTGCTCAGAATTCAGCTGTGATAATATTCAAAGTATTGATTACGGATTGCCCCCGTGTGAAACCGAGGACAGGCGGAATAATGTCCGCAAGGCGGCCTTCCAATCGTCAGGAAACTCCGTCATGACAAATGTTCACTTACCGGAAAGGAAACCTTGATGTCACTCGACAAATTCTCGCTTGAAAAAGAAAAGGCATTGCTGCTTATCGTCGATATTCAGGAGCGGCTGGCAGCAGTGATGGGACAAAAGGACCAGGTGGTGAAAAACAACCAGTACCTGATCGAGCTTGCCAAAATGATCGGTCTCCCGGTCATGGTGACCGAGCAGTATCCGAAGGGCCTCGGCAGGACCGTGCCGGAGCTCCAGGCAGCACTGCCCACCTACCGGCCGGTGGAGAAAATGACCTTTGACTGCTGCGGCCAGCCGACCTTTCTGCCGGAGCTGAAGGACCACAACCGGAGCACCATTATCCTCACGGGCATGGAGACGCACATCTGTGTGCTGCAGACCTGCCTCGGGCTGTTGCAGGGCGGTATGCACGTTCATGTGGTGCAGGACGCGATCTGCTCGCGCACGAAAGAGAACTGGAAAGCGGGCATCGAGTTCATGCGCGAGGCAGGGGCGGTCATCACCTGCACGGAAACGGTCTTGTTCCAGCTGCTCAAAGTGGCGGGCACCGAGGAGTTTAAAAAAATATCGCAGAGGATTAAATAACAGGGTCCAGGGGCCAGGGTCCGGGGTCCAGGTGTAGAGAATTGGGAGCGAGGTGAGGTGTCATGGCTGAAGAACTTATACCTGTTGACGTACAGAATGCGATCAAGGACACCTTTTTCAAGGAATTGAAGAACGACGTCCTGATCGAGGTCTATACCCTCCGGGGGGTGAACGACCAGTTCAACGCGGCAACGGTCTCGCTCATCAAGATCCTGGCAGGGCTGAGCGACAAGATCAAGGTGAGCTTCCACGTCGTGGGAGACGAACTGTCGGTCAAGCGCAATGCCCTGCGTTCTCCCACAGTTCTTATCGCACCGGATAAATACCGTCTGCGCTTTACCGGCACGCCGCACGGCGAAGAGGGGCGTACCCTTCTGGTCTCGATCATGATGGCTTCGACGGGTAAGACCATTCTGACCGCAGTGGCCATGGAAAAGATCGCCGGACTGAAGGAAAAACGGGACATTCAGGTCTTTGTGAGCCCCACCTGCCCCTACTGTCCGCAGCAGGTCCTGTTTGCCTTTTCCGCAGCGATCGTCAATCCAGCGATGATCTCGGCCGATGCGGTCGAGATCTATGAGAACCAGGATCTGGCGGAAGCGCTCGGTACGCTCGCTGTGCCGCAGACCTATATCAACAATACGTTCACCGGCGCCGGGCTCCAGCCTGAGGAGATCTTTACCGAGACCCTGATGACCCTGAAGGAGCCGACCTATCTGACTGAAGAAATAACGCCGGGCGAGCCGATTAAAAAAGACCTGGTGATCATCGGCGGCGGTCCGGCAGGGCTCACCGCAGCGATCTATAGCGTGCGCTCAGGGCTTAAGACCATCGTTCTTGAAAAAACCGCGCTGGGTGGCCAGGTCGCGATCACGCCCGTGGTCGAGAACTACCCCGGCTATATGCGGATCGGCGGCAAGAGCCTGGTGGATCTTATGGCTCAGCAGGCTGCGCAGTATGCCGATATACACATCGGCGAGATCGTGAAAGAGATCACGCGCGAAGCCGACGGCTTTCACGTCAAGACGAGCCGGGCCATCTATATTGCCCGAGGCGTCCTGCTCACGACCGGCGCCGACCCCCGCATCCTGGGTGTGACAGGCGAGAAGCGCTTTTACGGAAGGGGCGTGAGCTACTGTGCCACCTGCGATGGTTATTTTTTCAAGGACGGCAAGTCGGTGATCGTGGTCGGCGGCGGGAACACGGCCGTGGCCGACGCGCTCTATCTGCATAATCTCGGCGCAAAAGTGACGCTGGTACATTGGCGAGATACGTTGAAAGCCGAAGCGCGGCTGCAGGAAAGTTTGAAGCAGTCCGGTATTCCGGTACTCTGGAACAGCGAGGTCCGCGAGGTGCTCGGGGATAAGATCGTCAAATCCGTCAAGATCGAGGACAAGACCGCAAAGACGCTCTCGGAGATGCCGGTGGACGGCGTGTTCATCGCGATCGGCTATGTGCCGCATAACGACATCGCAAAGAACCTCGGACTGGAACTCGACGCAGAAGGGTATGTCAAGGTGGACCTGACCACGATGCGGACCTCGGTGCCCGGCATCTACGCGGCAGGCGACATCACCGGCGGCTTGAAGCAGATCGTTGTCGCTGTTGGTCAAGGCTCTATGGCCGCCATGAGCGCCTTCGAGGATATTTCGGGCAGGGCTGGTGAGGAAAAGAAGGTCGCGGAAGCGGTGAAGAATGGGTAATGGCAGAGGAACTGCCTTGAGGCATCTGTAAGAAAAGCCAAATAATTATTGACGTTATCGGAAAAAAACGCTATCATCGAAGCGAAATAACCTGCTGCTGGTTAAAATTTTCTCAAGGAGGAACTTTTTTATGCAAATACTGTTTCTGACACTGAGCGTCGCGGCGATCCTGGTCATGCTCTATGCGCTTTATAGCGCTCTCGCGCTGAAGAGCAAGGTTCCCGGCGGTAAGGTAAAATCCACATGGAATGTGCTGACCTCACTTATCGTAATTTTCACCGTCGGATATCTTGCGACCCCCTTCTTTCGTCTTTTGCCCCCGGAGATCAAGGACGTCCTGGTTGGCGTGGTCTTCCTGGCGGGGGCCATTTTCGTGGTGATCGTGATCAAGCTGTACTTTCAGATCATCGAGGACCTCGGTCTGTGAGTCCTGTGTCGAAAGAGCGTATCGACCAGATGCGCAAGGTCGTCCATGAGGTCCTTGCAGGAAAGGCGAGCGACATATTCCTCGGTCGGATCGACGGGATCCTCGGAGAATGGGAAGCCGGGAAATTTACCGCTGCAAAGGCCTGTGAAAAGATGCAGAAGACTGTTGGTCTGTTCATCGATGAGGATCTGGCCAAGGAGCTCGGCAATAAGTGTGCGCCCATCGTCATGCGTGAGTCGGCATCAGGGAAATAACCGTCCTGACGGAACGCTAACCAGGCTGCTGAAAAAAGCATTCCGAGCGAAACAAAAAAGCATACCTTTCCAATTATTTTAGATCCTTCACTTTACCCGGTACGACTGTTCACTGTTTTTTACAGGTTACCTGGCCAGAGGACGAATAGATTTTTTTAATCGTTGCTCCGGGTTGAATTCCCCGCCGGTTGCGGCGTAATCAGTTTTGATAAGGTTTTCATTTCCGCTGCATCTGATAATCTGATATAAGGCAACAGAATACATGCCGATTTTGTCGCTCATAACCATTTTTCTTGTTCTGCTTGGCGCATTGTTCATGTCTGCCGCCATTCTCCGGGGAAGAATGATCTATGCGAGCGTACCGCCCGAACTTCTTCGCAGGTGGCGCGTCTTGGTCATGTTTATGCTCTGCTTCCTGGCAGGTTATGTTTTTCTTATCCTTATTCTGGCGGAACAGGTTGCTTTTCCCATTGAGTTGCTCACCGGCGGCGTCTTCCTGGGCGGCGCAATTTTCGTTTTCATCGTTATCAACCTCTCTTCCGAAACGATCAACAAAATATCGACGGCTGAAGAGGAGCTCAGGCTCTTGAACGATTACCTCGAGCAGCGGGTTGTTGAACGAACCCGGGAACTCCAGAGCTCGCAGGAATTCCTGAGAACGGTCCTCCACAGCCTCAATGACGAGGTCATCATCATCGATACTGTTGATTTTAAGATCCTCGACGCGAATGCGTCTTTTTTAAACGCGTACCAGCTGACGGCGGAGGCCGTGATCGGAAGGACCTGTCACGAGGTCACTCACCATCGCACCGAGATGTGTACGCCGCCCGACGACAGCTGCCCCCTCCTGGAAACTCTCTCGACCGGGAAGTTTGCTGTTGTGGAGCATACCCATAGAGACGAGAGCGGGAACAAACTCTACGTCGAGGTTTCAACGACCCCAATCCGAGCTCTTGATGGGCGCATATCGCAGATCGTGCATATATCGAAGGATATTTCAGAGCGCAAAAGATCGGAACAAGCACTTCGGGAAAGCGAGGAGCAGTACCGCCGCCTGGTCGAACTATCACCGGACGGCATCGCCCTCGTGGTGGACAGCGCGTATGTTTTTGTGAACGCCGCGGGTTACCGTCTGTTGGGGGTAACGGAGCCCTGCCGCATCCTCGGAAAGCCCTTTGTTGACGCGTTCCATCCTGACAGCAAAGAACGTGTCATGCAGCGTATACAGCAGCTCGCTCATCAGACCGGCAGCATGCCCTGGCAGGAGGAAAAGATCCTTCGTTTTGACGGAAGGGAAGTCGAGGTGGAGCTTGCCGGAGTGCCTTTTTCTTTTGCGGGGAAACCGGCGATGCAAATCATTTTCAGAGACATTTCCGATCGGAAGCAAATTGAGGAGCGTCTCAAACGATTGGCGCTCTACGACGAGCTTACCGGCCTGCCCAACAGGTCATTGTTCTACGACCGTGTGCGGCAGCTGCTGGAAATGGCGAAGCGAAACCATTATATACTGGCGCTGCTTTATATAGATCTCGACCGCTTTAAACAGGTTAACGATACACTCGGACACGAGATGGGCGATCTGCTGCTCAAGGAAGTATCGCGAAGACTCACCTCAGTTACCCGAAAAGCGGACACGGTTGCGCGGATCGGCGGCGATGAGTTTGTCGGTATCTGCGGAAAGATCGAGGCTTCCGGTGACGCAACAGTCATCGCCCGAAAGATCAGCGACGTCCTGTCACAACCATTCTTTCTCAGGGACAATGAGTGTACTATCGGCGCCAGCATCGGGATCAGCCTTTATCCCGAGGATGGCGAGGACATGGAAACGCTGCTCAACAAGGCAGATGCTGCGATGTATCAGGTCAAGCAGAACAGGAAAGGCGGTTACCTGCTCTACCGCGATCTGAAAAAAGACTGAGAAGCTTTCTGCTACGGGCGAAGCACGCCCATAGGAAGCTTTGGGGACTGTTTTCCCATGGTATAAGCTTTATTGAGTGAGCAATCAAGTCACCCGCAGTGTCCCTTCATTGAAGACAGTGAGTTACAGGGTTAAGCAGCGAAAGAGAAAAGAAACAGACAAGCGGAGTGCCCTCAGGGGTGCTCCGCTTTTTTATTGATGCCCGACGGCAGGCGGGTGCAAAAGGAGCGGGCGCTATTCATATCGCAGCGCATCGATGGGGTTCAGGAGCGAGGCCTTGTACGCGGGGTAGAAGCCGAAGAAGATGCCGATGAAGCCTGAGAAGCCGAAGGCGAGCACGATCGAGAGGGGTGAGACCACGATGGGCCAGCCCGAGGCGGATGAAATAACGGCTGATGTGGATACGCCGGCGATGATCCCGATGATGCCCCCGACCAGCGACAGCAGGAGCGCCTCGATGATGAACTGGAGCCGGATATCCCAGGTCTTGGCGCCGATGGCCATGCGGATGCCGATCTCCCGGGTGCGCTCGGTCACGGACACCAGCATGATGTTCATGATGCCGATCCCG
>JANPMZ010000383.1:0-18377 GCA_031427195.1 Nitrospirota bacterium | reverse complement strand
GCCTCGGCGATCACCACGGTCCCCTCGGGCGCGCCCGCTGACGCCATTTCCATGGCAAGGGTATTCGTGGACGCGACCTCCGAAAAGAGATGGATATCCCTGCCGATTACCCTGGTCTTGAGCCCCGGCTTAATATCGCTCTGCCGGAGAACGTCGGGCACTGAGGTGATCCGATACCCTTGCGACGGCACGGCCTCGATCCCGAAGCCCTCGCGTTCAAGCGACTTGACGTGCTTCCACACCATGGTGCGCGAGATGCCGCACGTTCTCGCCAACTCCTCGCCGGAAACAAAGTCGCTGCGTGATGCCCGCAGGAGGTTCAGGATTTTCTCTTTATACATACGAAACCAGGGGATAGGGGTCCGTTGTCAGGGTTCAGGCAAACAGCAAAGCCTCGCGCTTCTTTTACCGACCCCCGCTATTTGATTTTCATGCTGATGTCCGCCGCAGGCGCCGAGTGCGTCAGACTTCCCACGGAAATGAAATCAACACCTGTCTCCGCAATATGCCGAATTGTCTCAAGCGTCACGTTGCCGGAGGCCTCCACGAGCGCGCGTCCCGCAATCAGCGTCACCGCCTCCCGCATCATATCAGTCGGCATGTTGTCGAGCATGATAATGTCAACACCGGCGGCAAGTGCCTCGCGTACTTCATCGAGTGTTTTGGTTTCAACCTCGATTTTGAGGATACCTGCCTTTGTTCGCACGGCGGCGACTGCCTTCGTTATGCCGCCCGACGCCATGATGTGATTATCTTTTATCAGGACCATATCGTAAAGACCCATGCGGTGGTTCCTGCCGCCGCCCATCCGGACCGCGTACTTCTCGAGCTGCCGCAGACCGGGAAGCGTCTTTCTCGTGTCGAGCGCCTCGGCCTTCAGTCCCTTAATCGCTTCAACATATTTCGTTGTCAGCGTTGCGATGCCGGACAGGTGCTGGAGCAGGTTTAATGCCGTGCGCTCTCCCGCGAGCAATGCCCTGGTATTCCCGGACAGCTTCGCGATCTCGGTCCCCGCGTTTACGTGATCGCCGTCCTTTACGAACGGCGTGAACCGGATGTCCGGATCGAGATGATGGAACACCGTTGCCGCGACGTCGATGCCCGCGAGGACGAGGTCCTGCTTCGCGAGCATCACGGCTACGGACACGGACTCGGGCCGGATCGTCGCCTCGGAGGTAACGTCGCCGCTGCCGAGGTCCTCGGCAAGGGCGTGTGGTATAAGGTCTCTTATGTTCTGATCCACATCAGTTTCCGCCTATGATACTTTATTAAGCATGAAATATAGCACTATTTAAGGTGATTGGCAATCGCCAAGCCTTCGGCGCGGAGGGGAGCGGTTTGGTTTCTTTCCCCAGACTTGAGATCCTTGATGTCACGGGATGCCTTTATTCTCAATCACGCCGCTCGGACGTGTCGGACCCGTCAGACCTACCCGACCGAGAAAGAGACTACCCCAGCATCTTCAGGCTTTCCTCGAGCTTCCCGCGTTTCACCTTGAACTCCTCGAGCTTTGCCGTATCTTTCTCTACAACATCCTTTGGAGCCTTGTCTGCGAAATTCTTGTTTGAAAGCTTTTTCGAGAACACCTCGATGTCCCTGGATAGCTTTGCGAGCTCTTTTTGGAGCCGATCGCGCTCCTGCGTCAGATCGAGAATGCCTTCGAGCGGCACATAGACCTCTGCTCCTTTGATCACCGCCGTGGCAACATTTTTCGGCTTGTCCCCGGCAACGCCGATACGAAGCTCTTTGATCCGCGCCAGGGTCTTCGCATACCTTGCGCTCTTTTCCAGATGCTCGCCGAGTTCCTTGTTCTCCACCTTTACGATCACCGTGATCTGCATCGACGGCGCAATGTTCATCTCGCCGCGGACATTCCTGATCGCAAGGATCAGATCCATCACCATCTGCATGTCCTGCTCGATCCCGGCATTTATCAGCGCATCGTCCGCAACGGGGAATGGCGCAATCATGATCGATTCGACCTTGTTCTTTTTTTCCTGACTCCTGACTCCTGACTCCTGACTCCGCACCGCCTCCGGCAAATTCTGCCAGATCTCTTCCGTGATGAACGGCATGATCGGATGCAGCAGCCTGAGCGTAGTCTCGAGCACATGGGCCAGCACCGTCTGGGTCGCCCGACGCGGCGATGCCCCAAGATCGCCCATCAGCGCCGGCTTGGAAAGTTCCAGATACCAGTCGCAGTACTCATGCCAGGTGAAGTGGTAGAGTGCCGAGGCAACATCATTGAACCGGTACTCAGCAAGTGCGGCTTCAACGTCTTTGACCACCGAGTTCAGGCGGGAGAGGATCCAGCGGTCGGCGAGGGAAGAATCCGGGGTCAGGAGTTCGGTGTTCGGAGTAAAACCCTCTTCCAGGTTCATCATGACAAACCGACTGGCGTTCCAGATCTTGTTCGCAAAGTTCCGGTAGCCTTCGATCCGCTCCGGCGCGAGCTTGATGTCCCTGCCCTGGGCCGCAAACGCCGTGAGCGTGAACCGGAAGGCGTCGGTGCCATACTGGTCGATCATCACGAGCGGGTCGATGACGTTGCCCTTGGACTTGCTCATCTTCTGGCCTTCGGCATCGCGCACAAGCGCGTGAATATAGACGTGACGGAACGGCACCTCCTGCTTGAAATGGAGTCCCATCATGATCATCCGGGCCACCCAGAAGAAGATGATGTCAAAGCTCGTGATCAGCACCGACGTGGGATAGTAGGCGGACAGTTCCTTGGTCTGGTCCGGCCAGCCGAGCGTCGAAAAAGGCCAGAGGGCTGATGAGAACCAGGTGTCGAGCACATCCGTTTCCTGCCGGATGTTCGTGCTCTTGCATTTCCCGCAGGAAGCCACATCCGTGCGGCTGACCGAAATATGTCCGCAGTCGTCGCAGAACCACGCGGGGATGCGATGGCCCCACCAGATCTGGCGCGAGATGCACCAATCCTTGATATTGCGCATCCATTCGAAGTAGGTGTTCTCCCACCCCTTGGGATAGAACTGAACGCGGCCGTCCTCGACGACCTTGATCGCCGGCTCGGCAAGCGGGCCGGTTTTGACGAACCACTGGGGCGAGAGATACGGTTCCACCACGGTCCTGCACCGGTAGCATTTGCCTATGGAATGGGCGTGGTCGTCGGTCTTGATGAGCTTACCCTGTTCGCTCATCAGTTCGACCACGATGCCGCGCGCTTTCTTTGCCGGCTTCCCCGCAACCAGTTTCTGCACCTCAGGCAGCACATCAGGGATATCAGGAAGGATCTGGGCCTTGTCATCGAGCATCTTGATGCGTGCAAGCTCGGGCTTCTGCCGCTGGCCTGCTTCGTAGTCGTTGAAGTCGTGGGCCGGCGTCACCTTGACCGCTCCCGTGCCGAATTCCAGATCCACCAGAATCGCGTCCCCGATGATCGGGATCTTGCGGTTCGTGAGCGGGAGGTCAACGGTCTTGCCGATAAGTTCCTTATACCGGGGATCGAGCGGGTGCACGGCTACAGCCGTGTCGCCGAGCATGGTCTCCGGCCGCGTGGTGGCTACCGTGAGGCGGATGTTGTGGTCGTGGCTCAGGGGATAGGCGAGGTGGTACAGCTTGCCCTTCTCGTCCTCATGCTCCACTTCGATGTCGGAGAGCGCCGTATGACAGCGCGGGCACCAGTTGATGAGCCGCTCGCCGCGATAGATGAGCCCCTCTTCGTAAAGCGTCACAAAGACCTCGCGCACAGCACGCGACAGCCCCTCATCCATGGTAAAGCGTTCGCGCTCCCAATCACAGGACGCACCCATCCGCTTGAGCTGGTTAATGATTCTGTTGCCGTAGTCCTTTTTCCATTCCCAGACCTTTTCGACGAACCCTTCCCTGCCCAGGGCATGGCGGTCCACATCCTCTTTGGCAAGCTGCCGTTCGACCACGTTCTGGGTCGCAATGCCCGCATGGTCCGTGCCCGGCACCCAGAGCGTGTTCCTGCCGGACATCCGCATCCAGCGCACCAGTATGTCCTGGAGCGTCGAGTTCAGGGCGTGGCCGATATGGAGCGAGCCGGTCACGTTCGGCGGAGGGATCACGATCGAGAACGACTGACTTGGTCCATTTTCGTCTGCATGAAAATATTTCTTCCCCAACCAGAACGCATACCACCGCTCTTCCACCGATTTCGGTTCATATGCCTTGGGCAATTCTCGCGTTGACATGAAAACGATCTCCTTATATCTATCCCGGCTCCAGCCAAAATAAAAGAGGGGAGTAATTCCCCTCGTTTTTTTAATCCGCAATCCGCCTGTCCTCGGCTTCCCACGGGGGAAATCCGCAATCCGAAATACTATGTCTCCGCTTTCAGCCGCTCTATCTCAGCTTTGATCAGCATCTCTGCCAGGTCCGGAATGACTTCCCACGCGACCTTCTCGATCACCTGACGCGCCGTTTCCCGTACGATTTTTGCGACGCTCTCTTCGAGGACCTTCTGGAGCATCTCCTCGGAGATGGCCGGGGGCTGGACAGGCGGCAGTTTCGCAAAGACCTCTTTGGCCATCCTGGTGACCGTTTCCTGGGCCATGCTGCGAAGCATGTCTTCTGACACGACAACGGACGGAGCCTGAGCCGCAGACTCGGAGCTGGCCGGGGGAACATATTCACGCGCCTCCGGCAACTGGGGCTTGGGCGTTTCCGGGCGGCGTTGCACCGGTTTTTCAAAGGTATCGAGGGCGGCAACGGCAGCCAGACCGAGCGACTCGAATCCACCAGCCTCCACCTGTTCCGGAGCACCAGACAGACCGAGCCCTGCCCGCATCTCCTCGACGGCCTTCTTTCCGACTGGCAGCGCCTCTTCCGCTTCAATGGCCTGCTGATCTTCAGCCTCGAACTCGGGCTCGACCTCGAACACCGCCTCTTCTTCTTCTGCAATCGGCGCCGGTGCGCCCGGTCTAAGATCAACGATGCTCGGCGCTTCCTCGATGATATCGAAGATGTCCATCGGGGCCGCCTGCTTCGGCTTCTGAGGCGGAGACGCCTGCGGGGGCGCGGCGGCAGGCTCGGCAGCCCGCGGCGCCGTCGCTGAGATCGCCTTCCTGACCTTGCCGATCAGCTCCTGCGACTCGAAAGGTTTGGCGATATTATCCACAATCCCGGCCTGTCTTGCTTTTGCCTCGTCGAATACATCGTCGCGGCTCAGCATGAGGATCACCGGCGTCTGAGCAAGCGCGGGAATATGTTTTAATCGCGCAGAAAAACTGTAACCGTCGATTCGCGGCAGGTCAATATCTGCCAGAACGACATCGGGCAGTATTCTCCCGGCCTCATTGAGCGCTGATTCACCATCACTGGCGCAGCTGACCTCGTACTCCCTGCCCGAGAACAGCATTTCCACAACCTTCTGAATGGTGATGCTTTTGTCTGCTAAGAGAATTTTAACCGGCATGTAGCAACCTTTCACCATCGAGTATCATAATTTCGCGATCGTCATCATACGCAAGCCCCTGAACGAACTTCGGATCCACACCCTGCGGCTTGGCCGTGCCTGCCGTGGGGCTTGTCAGCGGGGTCATCTTCACGACAGCATCGACGACGATGCCGAAGGGGTTCTTGTTCACCTCGAGCAGAATAATGCTCTGTCCGCCCCTAGTGGCGGGAGGCTCATCAGCGGTAAAACCGATCGGTCCCGGCTTGACCATGCCGAGCTGCTGAGCAATATTGAAGACGGGATACACGACCCCCCGGTAATCGAGCAGCCCTTCTACATAGGAGTAGGCCAGCGGCACGCGTCGGGACGGGCGCCAGGGCAGGATCTCAATAGCGCCATCGAGCTTAACGCCGAAGAGCCTTCCTGACAGCAAAAAAAGCAAATAGTTGGTCGTCATGGCAGCAGGCCGTCCTCGTTCAGAAGCAGCACCAAGCTGTCGCGGTACCGGAGAAGCCCGCTATAATGCCGCATGCCGGGGTTCAGGACGCCTGCGGGCATGGGGGCCGGTTTCTGCGCCGTGTCAAAAATCTCCGTCACCTCATCAACGAGGAGGCCCATCGTACCCTTGGCGCCCTGCACCATAAGCAGTGCCGCACCCTTGATTCCCGGAAGGTTAAAGAGCTTTTTCAGGTTAAGCACCGGGACGAACCTGCCGCGGAATTCGCATTTCCCCTCGAATACCTCGGACAGGCTTTTATCCTTCTGGATATCGCGCGACGCCGTGATCTCCAGCAGGCGGGAGAGGGGAATGGCGTAGACCTCTCCCTGCAGTGAGAGTATAAGATACCGTGTTCCTTCAGCCATACATTATCATGGAGCTCAGCCGCGGCCGGCGAGAACAGCGCCGCTCAACACTTTCTTGAGTATCGCGAGCATCTCCTGCTCCTCGAACGGTTTTACCAGGTAATCCTGGGCGCCCATCTCGACCGCCTTCTGCCGGTGTTTGTCTCCCGCACGCGACGTCAGCACGACCACCGGGATGTTCTTGAGCGCCGGGTTTCTCTTCATCTCGGCCATGAGATCGTAGCCGTGCATCACCGGCATTTCGAGATCGGAAATGACCGCGTCAAACTTTGACTTGCCCATGATAGTGAGCGCCTCCATGCCGTCGGGCGCCACTTCGACCTCATACCCCACGCGGTCCAGGAACCGCTGCACGTATTTCCGGATACTGATGGAATCGTCAACAACCAGGATCCGCGGTTTCCGTTTGGAGAGCTCCGGAGCGGCCTCTTTGCCCGCTACGATGCTGACCGTTGTCGTGACCGCTGCTTCGTCGCCAAAGAGCGCGGCAACATTGATGATCAGCCGTACATTGCCTTCACCGGAAATAGTCGCTCCGGAGAACAGCCTGATGTTTTTAAGGTAATCACCCAGGGACTTGACGACGATCTCTTCCCGGCCGGTAATATCTTCCACCATCAGGGCCAGTCGCTTTTCTGCCATGCCGAGGATCAGCGTGGGATGCCGGAAGGTCTCCTCTTTTTTCGGGAACTTGCCGACACCGAGCACCTCGTTGAGCTTGTGAAGCCGCACCAGCGTGCCGCGGAGATTCACCATCTCTTCTCCCGCTGCGCGCTGAATATCCTTCTCCGAGAACCGGGTGGTCTCTTCCACCAGGGTCATTGGAACGGCGAGTTCCTGGTCCTTGAACTTGATGATCAGTGCCTGTGCAATGGCAAGCGTGAGCGGCAGCCTGATTACAAACTTGGTGCCCACGCCCTTTTCAGTCTTGATCTCGATCCGTCCGTTGATCTTGGCCAGATGCGTCGAAACCACGTCCATGCCCACGCCCCGTCCGGAAACTTTGCCCACGGACTCCGCTGTCGAGAACCCGGGGCGGAAGATAAGGTTCAGGACCTCGGTGTCGGACAACGCCTGCACTTCGGCGGCAATCATGAAACCTTTGTCCACCGCTGCCTTTCGGAGTACGGCCGGATCCATGCCCCTGCCGTCGTCCTCAATCTCGATCACGATGTTGTTCCCTTCGTGCCGGGCGTTCAGGAGGATCGATCCGACCGGATCTTTGCCCGCCTTTTTACGCAGGTCGACGGTCTCAATACCGTGGGAAATGGAGTTCCGGATCATATGCATGAGCGGATCCGAGATGATCTCGAAGATCGTCTTGTCAATCTTCGTCTCTCCGCCCTTCGCCACCATGTTCACTTTTTTATTCTCGGCCTGCGCAAGGTCGCGGACAGGCCGCTGGAACAGCTGGTAGAGCTTGTCCATCTCGACCATGCGTGCCATGGTGATCTCGTCCTGCAGGTTGGTCGTGATCGTCGAGATCCTCGCCGTATCGAGCTCGAAGGAATCGAAAAATCCGGCAAGCTCCATCATGATCTCGTTCGTGTCGTTCGTGATCTCCGTCAATTTTCGTGACAGCAGGTTGAAGTCGTCATACCGGTCGAACTCGAGCTCGAAAAAGTCCTGGTTCTGCTCGGCCGCGGCTGGTTGCGGATCCGGCGTCTCAACGTTCATCGTGTACTCGTACTTCTCCTCGAATTTTTTGATCTCATGAAGCAGCCGCCCCTGGCTGAATGCAAGCTCTTCGCGAAGCGACTTGATGAAATCCACCTGCCGTGCCAGGCGGTTGCGGTTGACGATCATCTCGCCCACCAGGTTCATGAGGTTGTCGAGCCGCTCGACATTAACGCGGATGAACTGCTTCTCGACGTCGATCGCGTCCACGGACCGGCGACCGATGCCGCGCCGTTCCGGGGATTCCTCATTTTTGGCCGCTTCGAGCTCTTCGCTGAGCGATGCCGCTTCAGCGGCGGCCTCAGCAGAGGCCGCGTCCGAAGGCTGCGCCGGCACAGCCTGATACGCTGTCTGTTCACCGATCGAAGCGAAGGGATGGCGCTCCTCGTCAAGGGGGTTTTTCCCGAAACGTTGAGCCGTACTATCCGGGCCGCCCTGCTTGACAGCCGGACTTACCAGGAGGTTCTCGCCACCCGAGGGGGCCTGCGACAGCGCACCGATCCCGATATCAAAAGTCCGCTCCCAGGCTTCGTCAATATCGTCTTTTTTCTTCCTGGGAGGAACCGGAGAAGCTGTTTTTGCAGCAGAGGCGGGAACTGCAGATTTGCCACCTGCAGGTGATGGAGCAAAGCTCTTTTCCCAGGCTTCGGCGAGCTCTTCCCCCTGCTTCTTGGGAGGAGACACGACAGCTGCGGCAGAAGCGGCAGGCGGTCCTTGCTCCTTCGCTTCAGCGGGCCCTTCCTTCTGTTTCCGAGGAGTGAGTGCAGCGGCTTTTTGCAGATTGTCAACAACGTCCTTGTATGACTGCGAGATGCTTTCAACGAGGAGGGGATCTTCGGGTTTACTTGACGACACACCGTCGACCAGGATATTGATGGCGTCAACGCTGTCGAAGAGGAAATTAAGCGTATCCTTCCGGATCGGGGCTGAGCCGGCGCGGAACTGGCCAAGCATGTCTTCGGCCTTATGCGCCACATCGCTGATCCCCTGGTAGCCCATCATGGCGGCCGAACCCTTGAGCGTGTGCGCGGCCCGAAAGAGCTCGTCGATCATGCCGCTGTTCTTCGGGTCCTTCTCAAGGGACAACAGTCCCTTATTGAGGTTCTGGATGTGTTCCCTGGCCTCTATCAGGAAGAACTCTATGATCCCGGATTTGTCAAAGGATGCGGCCATAGGTCTCTACTCAATAAATCCGAGCTTGATCTCCTCGTCGCTCGTCGTGATGTCCGTCGTGATCGCCGGGAAACCATCGAGCGCGGGGAGCTCCGATGCGGTCGCCGGAAACTGATACTCCTTGCCCAGCTTGAACCGACCGATTGCGCTGGTCAGGCGGGTCGAGAGGTCGGCCAGCTTACCGATGGTCGTCACGGTATCCTGCACACCATGGGTGGTTTCCTGGGTCAGCTTGGATATGGTATCCATGGAGTGCACCACCTGGGCCGTGACCTCCACCTGGTCGTCGGCCGCCTTGGTGATGCCCGTCATAAGCACGGCGGTCTGCTTAACGATTTGCTCAATCTCGCGGAGTGCGGCGCCTGCCTGGTCGGCAAGTTTGGTCCCTTCCTCCACCTCGCGCGTTCCTTCTTCCATAACCGTCACGGCTTCGCTCGTTTCCACCTGAATGCCCTTGATCAGGCCGGTGATGTCCTTCGTCGCACGGGCGGCGCGCTCTGCCAGTTTCCGCACTTCGTCGGCAACGACGGCGAAGCCCCTGCCCTGCTCGCCGGCCCGCGCGGCTTCGATCGCGGCGTTCAACGCCAGCAGGTTCGTCTGGGTCGCGATCTCGTTGATCACCTCAATGATGGCGCCGATCTCGAGCGAACGTTCGCCGAGGCCCTTGATCTTTTTCCCGGTGGTCTGCACCGCAGCACGGATGCGCTGCATGCCCTTGATGGTCTCCGCCACCGACGCCCCGCCCTTGATGGCCGCCTGCGTGGCCTTGAGCGAGGTCTGGGTGGCGGCATCGGCGTTCTGGGCCATGCGCTGTGTGGTATTGGACATGGCGTTCACCGCGTCCGAAGCGCTCTTGATCTGACTGGTCTGCTGTTCGGCGCCCTGCTTCATCCGGTCGGAAGAATGAAGAATATCGGTCGTGGAGCGCTGGATCTCGAGTGCCACATTGTGCGCCTGGGTAACCAGCGACATAAGACCGGTGATCATGAGGTTGAATGCGTCGGCCACGGAACCCAGGGCGTCGGCGGTCACTTCTGCCTTCACCGTCAGGTCGCCTTCGGCAGCGGAACTCACGACCGAAAGCAGGTTCATGACCTGGTGCTGCATCTTGTCCCGGTCGGTCTCGGTCTGGATCAGACCCTGGAGCCGATCGATCGTCTGGTTGAGCGTTTCTCCCAGCTGCCCCAGTTCGTCACCGGTTTTCACCTTTGCTTTTTTTGACAGATCGCCGCGACCGAGAGCCTCGGCCACGAGCATCAGGTCCTTGACCGGCCGAATGATGCGGTACGTGACGAAGACGGTGAAGAGGACTATCATCGCCAGCGCCCCGAGGCCCCAGTACATGATCGTGGTGAGGAGGTTTCTGATGTTCAGCTTGATCAGCGTCATGTTCAGGCCGACATGCACCGTGCCGAGCGTGCCGTCCGCGATGGGTGATGCGATGTCGATGATCTCGATAACGCGGTCCCTCATGGACACCGTTGCAGCCTGCGTCCCGAAGGGCGCACCGGCCGTCAGCAGGTTAATGCTCTGCAGCTCGACCGGAACCACGTTCCCTTCGAAGGAGGACGAGAGCACCCGTCCCCTGCCGTCACGGATAAAGCAATAGGCCACGTCCGGCTGACTGATCGCCTCACCTTGTATGAACTGCAGCGCATTGAGGTCTTCGACCTGCACCGGCTCAGCGGCCTTCACGCTCAGGCCATCGGCCAGAATGAGCGTTTTATTGATCGCCTCGTTCTTGATGGTGGTCTGAATCTGGGCATAAATGAAAACAAGAAGGCCGGCGCCGAAAACGGCGGACATGCTCAGGATCATGAACACAATCTTGGTCTGAATGCTTATGCGTCTGAAGGGGTTCTTGAGTTTCATGGTTGCTCCTTACGTGTGGATATTTCACGCATGTAGCGGCCGAAGGTCCTGCCGCCGGTAGACCCGGCGAACAACAATTCGATCACGACAATTTGATCTCGTCGATTATCTTTTCAACGTTCAGCAACGCCGCAACGGAGTGCTCCCGCGGGATCAGGGCCAGGGCAAAGCGGCTCCGGTTCTTGCCGGACGACTGCAGGGCATTCTCAGCCGGGATCGCCATGAGACTGCTTTCCGGCACAGCGACCACTTCGGAGACGTCGTCAACAACGATGCCCAGGGTGATCGAGCCGTGCTTTAAAATTGCAATCTGGCCTGGTTCAGACTGACGTGGCAGGGAAAGCACCGGGCGGATATCAACAATCGGAACGATATTGCCTCGCAGGTTGATAATCCCGAGGACGTGCTGCGGCGTGGTCGGGACCGGAAACAGCTTCTGGGGGGTGATGATTTCCGTCAACAGGTCGACCGGTATGGCATAGGAATCCTCGCCGATACGGAAGAGGCACACCCGTATCACTTCGCCGGGCATGGCCTCGTTTGCGTTCGCGACTCCATTACTGCGCATGTCGGCCAAACGACCTCCCTCCAGGGCTAGATGTACTTCTTCACGGCCTTCAGCAGGTCTTCCGGCTTGAACGGCTTGATCAAGTACTCATCCGCACCCTGCTTCATGCCCCAGAATTTGTCGCTCTCCTGGTCCTTGGACGTTACCATGATGATCGGGATGTTCTTGTACAGGTCGTTACTCTTGATATCACGGCACACCTGAAAACCATTTTTTTTAGGCATGACGACATCCAGAATGATGAGATCTATTTTTTCCGACTTCACTTTCGCTTCGGCAGCCTCACCATCCATAACGGTCACAATGGAGTGGCCTGTCGACTGCAGTGCTGCCTGAAAGATCTGAAGCTCCGCCAGGCTATCATCGGCAATCAGGATTTTTGCCATTATTTTCTCCTTTTTCAATACTGCACTGGATGGTAAAAATTAACACATTTCTTTGGTAGTGTCAAGTTTTCGTTTTATTTTCCGCGGTCTCCGGCTCTTACCGCTTCCGCCGGATCAGATTGACCGAGAGCAAAATGAAAATGCTTTTCGCCACATCGAACTCACCCAGGTAGTCCGCATAAATGATGTCCTGGACCGTTCTCCTGCCGTCGATGAGCGAGAACACCTTGAGATCCGTGTCGCTCATACCCCGGGTCGTCAGCTCCTCGGCATTGCCGATCATGGATTCGAACACGATGTTTAAATTCGGGATCTTCTGCTGGATGAGCGTCCACTCATCGGACCGCCGTGCACCTTCCAGCAGCAGGTCATCCACCTTGATCTGGAGCGGTACGGCGAAGACCGGCGGAGGAGCGTTCTCAAAGGAAAAGTCTCCTTCTTTCCAAGCCATAACCTTGTACACGAACGACTCGGTGTGCCGACGCAGGCAGTCGGCATAGGTTATTACGTTGAGCAGTTTCTCCCGGATGAGAACCTTGTCAACCGGCTCGCCGGTCATGCCGGCGATGCTCATGGCATGCTGAAGGCTGTCATCATCGACGTGGCAGGACTTTCTGAGGAGCGTGTCCATGCCGGCTTTGGCATCGCTGCCGCTTCCCGAGGAAAAAACGACCGCTCCGTCCCGGAAGTAGATCGCTATCTCTTCGGCCGATAAGCGGATGGCCAATCTGCCGGTCTGGCGCTGCATACTGAGCATCTGCATCACCTCGACGATCCTGAAACTGGCGAGGTTTCCCTTGATCCCGGCACTCTTCTCTTGCGGGGCCTTGGCCATCTCCTTGCGGATCAGCTCGGGCAGGGACGTCGCAATGAACTCATCGAGCACTTGAGTGATGATCTTCCGGATCGTCGCCTCCATGCCGGTAACGATCGGGTTATGCGGGGGCGAGGCAGGAGAAGAAACCTGCGGGCGGTAAGTCTCCCGCGAAGGCGCCGGTTCAAAGGTTCTGGAAACCTCCCTTGGTGGCGACTCAAAAGTCCGGGGCGCCTCGCGCGGCAGAGGCGGAACATAGGGCCTGGGGACTTCGCGCGGCGGTGGTGGCGCAGGAAGCCTGATCTCTCTTACCGGCGGGGGCAGTACTGCCGCCTGCTTTCGATCAAGCATCTCCCGGATCTTGGCGAGGAGCTCTTCCGGCTGAAAGGGCTTGGTAAAGTATTCGCTGATACCGAGGACATCAACGAACTTGCTGCCAACCTTGTCGCCCTTGGACGTTACCAGGATGATCGGCGTATCCTTGAACTCAGGGTCCTCTTTGAGCGTCTTGCAGACCTGAAACCCGTTCATTTTGGGCATCACAAAATCAACGAGGATCAGAGCTGGCCGCTCGGACCGCGCCATGGCAATGCCCTCTTCCCCGTCAGACGCAAGAACGACCTTATATCCCTGCGAGGTCAAGATCATCTCGATAAGCCGCTGAACCGTCGGACTATCGTCAATATCGAGTATTTTTTCGCCTGCCATCCAGCTCCCCCGCTTAAAAACTAGCCGATATTAGCACGCGGGAAAAGATAATGTCAACGCTTATCTCGTTCTTGCCGCAGCACTTACAAGCGCGCTGCCACGGCATGAATGAACTCCTCGGTCTGCGCATACGCGGAAACTCTGGGCACGGCGATGGCGGCCAGGTCCTTGGTCATCACGCCGCCCTCGATCAGCCCGATCACGATAGCTTCGAGCTTTCGCGCAAAGGCCACGACCTCGGGCGTGCCATCCAGCTCGCCGCGGCGGACGATCGCGCCGGTCCAGGCAAAAATGGACGCTACCGAGTTGGTCGAAGTGGGGTTCCCCTTCACGTGTTCATAGTAGTGGCGCATCACCGTACCGTGGGCGGCCTCAAAAACATATTTGCCTTCAGGCGAGACCAGTACCGAGGTCATGAGCCCCAGGCTGCCGAAGCCCGACGCGACCATATCGCTCATCACGTCGCCGTCGTAGTTCATGCAGGCCCAGAGCATGCCGCCCTCGGCCTTCATGATCTGCGCCACCGCATCGTCGATCAGCATATAGCGGTAACTGACGCCCTGCTTCTCAAGCTCGGCCTTTTTCGCCTCGGCCTCATGATCAAACACCTCTTTAAAGAAGGCATGATAGGTCTTCGAGATCGTGTCCTTGGCGCCGAACCAGATGTCGGTCTTTTCAGCCAGCGCGTAGCTGATACAGGCCCGGGCAAAGCTCCTGATCGACTTTTCCGTGTTGTGCATGCCCATGATCACGCCGGGCCCCTTGAACTCGTGCACAAGGAGCGTCTTTTTTTCTCCGCTCCCGCTCGGCGTGAACACCAGCTCCGCAATCCCGGCGCCGGGGACCTTGTACTCCACCGATTTGTAGATGTCGCCGTAGGCATGCCTGCCGATGCTGATCGGCTTCTTCCAGCTCCGCACGGCAGGGGGAATGTTCTTCACGATGATCGGCTTGCGAAAGACCGTGCCGTCGAGGATCGACCGGATCGTGCCATTCGGGCTTTTCCATGCCTGTTTGAGGTTATATTCCTTGACGCGCGCCGCGTTCGGCGTGATCGTGGCGCACTTGACGCCCACGCCGAACTCAATAACCGCATTGGCTGCATCCGTCGTGACCCGGTCATCGGTCTCATCGCGGTGCTTGACGCCCAGATCAAAATATTTGAGGTCTATCGTGAGATGGGGCAGCAGCAGTTTGTCCTTGATCATCTTCCAGATGATCCTCGTCATTTCGTCGCCGTCCATTTCGACAACAGGGTTCTTGACAATGATTGCCACGGGTCGCTCTCCTTCATTACTTTGCGGGATTGCCAACATCGATTCGGAGGAAATTGTAATGCGCAGGAGCCGGATTGTCAACAAGACATTGCGTCCACAATCCACCATCAAAATTTGATATATGTACTCGAATAGCAAGATACAAGACGCGACCCTATAGGTCCTTATTTCAACACCATGACTACCTTAGCATCGTTTATTATTTTCCGCAAGACGGAACTGTACAAAAATAGTATCCCCCATTCGCTCGAGAAAGCACTGTTTTGACTGGGGTTCCGGTCTCGCGCGGCTGACGCATACTTCGTAGTCCTTCACCGGTACTTCCGCACCACCGCGGTCACGACCCCCGCGATTTTCAATTCCAGCTTCGGCCTGATCGGCTGATACTTGGGGTTCGCCGGAACCAGGACTACGTCCTCTCCCCGCTTCCTCAGATACTTCATGGTCCACTCGCCGTCAACCTCGGCGATTACGATGTCGCCGCTTTTCGGCGCCTGCCCCTTGTCCACGATCACCATGTCGCCCGGAAGGATGCCGGCGCCGGACATGGAATCGCCCGAGACCTTGATCAGGAAACTCGCTTCGCGGTTCTGTATCAGGAGGTCGTCGAGAGAGATGTTGTCCGCAAGGGACTCCTCGGCAGGGCTCGGGAAGCCCGCCTCAACCGTACCGAGCATCCGGAGCGACGCTGCGGTAGATAGGGGCATGAGCCTGAATTTCTCGTCACGTTCCAGAACATCGTGACCGACAAGTGTTCCGAGTCCGGGCAGGAGCTGCTTTTCCTTCTCATTAGTAAGCATGCCCCCAGTATAGGTGAACATATGTTCACTGTCAAGGACGAAGGTAGTGGCCTGGTCCCCATTATCCCAAGATGAGCACTTTGACACTGAAGAGGCGGATTAACGTATGATAGAAGCGGAGTATAAGACCAAGAATGTTTCTCGCAAAGCTCGCAAAGAGCGCACAGGGAACCTTGAGTTAAAGTATTCTATGGTTTAAAAGCAAGCCGGGCTTACGATTTTTTTGGCGTCCTTTGCGAAGTTTGCGAGAGATGCCCTGTTTTCCGACTTGTCCGGGTTTAAGATCATCCGATCTGAAAGCAACGCATCGAGATAGATCCGTGCTGAAATCCCTCATGGAAGAACGTGATCGGCTCGCCCTTTTCCTGGAGCGCGATGGCGTAGATCATCGGCAGATAGTGGTCCAGCGTCGGCACTGCCAGAGCAGAGGCTTTGTCATTGTTCCGGTACTGAATAAGGTCCGCGTGCTCTCCCCGGAGCAAATGCTGCTTGACCTGCTCATCAAATTCCTGCGCCCACGTATAGGGCGCTGCAGCGGTGTTCTCAAAATCAATATGTCTGAGATTATGCACGATATTGCCGCTCCCGATGATCAGCACACCCCTGTTCCGCAATTCGCCCAGCTCCGCAGCCAGATCGTAATGATACTGCAGCGGCTTCGGATGCCAGTCATTGAACGAATAATCAAGACTCATCTCGAAGACAGGGATATCCGCGTCAGGATAAAGGCGCCTGAGGACCGCCCAGGATGCATGGTCCAGCCCCCAGTCGCGGTCACAGCTTACTTTAACCTTATGCGCAACGCTGGTCGCAAATTCCGCTTCAGCAGGAGAACCCGGACAGGGATACGTCTTCTCGTAGAGCTCTTCGGGGAATCCGTAAAAATCATAGATCGTGCGAGGTTTTTCAGCGCACGTGACGAACGTACCGTTCGTAAGCCAGTGGGCGGAAATGACCATGATAGCACTGGGTCTCGGCAGGCTTTTCCCCAGCGCGGCAAGACTCCGGGTGAAGGCGTTGTCCAGAATGATATTCATCGGTGATCCGTGGCCGATGAAGAGCACGGGCATTTTTATTTTCATGGCGGATCCCACTTCCCTACATCTTAAGGAACCGATAGTAAGATCACTTATTCTACTTCGTCATTCCCGCGAAAGCGGGAATCCAGAAACAATACAACTGCGCGCAGGATATCGAAAGCATCTTGCGAAGAAATACTGGTGAAAGACCGGAAAGAATTCAACCCCGGCTTTGATGCTCAAACGCTGCGCAATGGGTGCAACAACATCCCCCGCCCTCTTCGCCAATCCATCACCTGCGATATCGCGAAACGACGTGCTTTACGCACCTGTTTGCTTTTCGACCCACACAGCGAATGCGCGCATGAACTCGGAGGCGAATTTCCGCGTGGACTCACTCGTCAGATCGCCGGAGTCATTGAAGAGTTCCGCTGCGCGGCCTATGTATGCTTCCGGCTGCGGCATGGCCGGCATATCCAGGAACACCAGCGACTGCCGGAGGTGGTGGTTCGCGCCGAAACCGCCGATCGCTCCGGGCGAGACGCTCACCACCGCTGCTGGTTTGCCGTCCCAGGCGCTTTCCCCGTAAGGCCGCGATCCCACATCGATGGCGTTCTTTAAAGCGCCCGGAACCGACCGGTTGTACTCGGGAGTGACAAACAGGACGCCATCGTATTTCCTGATCCGTTCCCGGAACTCAGTCCATTCAGGTGGCGGGTTGTCATCGAGGTCCTGATCGTACAGCGGGAGCCCCCGGATCTCGACCAGTTCGCACTCCAATGAGGCCGGCGCAAGCGATATGAGCGCCCTCGCCATTTTTCTGTTGAATGATTCCTTGCGAAGACTTCCAACGATTACCGCGATCTTTTTCCGTGCCATGGTATCTCCTCTCCTCATAGTATTTGCCCTATGGGATGTTCTACCTTAAGTGTACCAGTTTGTAGGTTGGGCTACGCATCACAGCCCAACATCTTTTGAATTCTGTTGGGCAAGGTAAGGCGTTTTGCCCAACCTACCGACTTATGCTTTATGCACTAAATGCATCAACGAGTGCCCCCAGAGGTCCGGGCATACCGCTAGCCGACCTTGCTCGGATGTTCGCGCCGAACCATCTGAATCACCTGATCCAGTTTCTGCAAAAAGCTTGACCTGTCGCGTTTGGAGAAGGGTGGCGGCCCCCCAGTGATCTCGCCGTTTCCACGCAACTCTGCAAGCAGGTTGCGGGTTGCGACAGCATCTCCGATGTTTTCCTCGGTGAAGGCCTTCCCCGTTGGGCCGATTGCGTATGCACCAGCCTTGATGCATCGGCTCGCCAGAAGAATATCAGCCGTGATAACGATGTCGTGGGGAGTGATATTGGCAACAATCCAGTTGTCGGCCTCATCTAGCCCTTTGCCGACTACTTGAAGTACAATTCCATCCTCTGTGGACACACGCATCCAGGAGTTGGCCACCAAGGTGACACCTATATGATACCTGGCTGCAACCCGGTAGACCTCTTGCTTCACAGGGCATGCGTCAGCATCTACGAAAACATTCAGCAATCGTCATCCTTGGTTGACAAACTCAAAAATGAATCCAGTGGGTTGTCTCTGACCAATCCATCGTTCAATTGTTTTGATTTGGGAATTGGCATGAACCCTTTTAGAACCATTTTGTAACCCTTTTAGAACCCCTTTTAAGAACTCTTTTGGTAGAGTAGAGAGCTGGTTGCTGCCGCTTTAGGTTCGGCTTGTCTGTTCCCGTCCCTTTCGTCTGACGGTGCCTAAATAGCCTTACCATAACAACCTTGGCCAGCCCTCCCTCATCAAACCGTGCTTGCGGTTTTCCCGC
>JANPMZ010000382.1:0-2221 GCA_031427195.1 Nitrospirota bacterium | reverse complement strand
CTGGACGATCTGCTCCGTCGAAATGCCCATGAGCGCCGCCTTTTCCTTGTCCACGATGAGCTGATACTTGTTCTGCTTCTCCTTCACGCTGTCGTCTATGTCCACGACCTCGTCGGTCTTTGCAAAGAGCGCCCTGATGTCTGCGGCGAGCTCCCGCTGCTTGTTATAATCGGGCCCGTAGATCTCGGCTACCACCGTGGCGCGGACCGGAGGGCCCGGAGGATCTTCAACCAGCTTGATGTTCGCGCCGTACTCCCGGCCCAGTTTGGCGATGTCAGGCCTGAGCCGGAGCACCAGTTTCTCGCTTGAGGTCGTGCGCTCTTCCTTGTCCACGAGGTTGACACGCACATCGGCAAAGTGGCTTGCCTCGCGAAACGCGCCTCCCCGGAGCAGCCCGTTAAAGTCCATGACGGAACCAGTGCCTACAAAGGTCTCGTAGTCCCTGACCTCGGGAAGGTGCTTGAGATGATCGCCGACGGCGCGCGCAACCCGGTCCGTGTTCTCGAGCACCGTGCCTGCCGGCATATCAATGGACACGAGGAAGGTGTTCTTGTTCGCCTTGGGCAGCATGCGGAACTTCACCCACTGAAACAAGGGGAAGGTCATGCTGATAACAAAGAGCGCCATGATGACACTCAGGAATATTTTTCTTTTTTTTGCGTCCACCAGCATCGGCGCGAGCACCCTCTTGTACAGAAGATAGCTCCTTGTTTCTTCGAGGGGATGTATCGGTTCATCATGATGGTCGGCCTTCATCAGCCGGTAGCTCGCCCAGGGCGTCACCACGAAAGCCACCACGAGCGAAACGATCATGGCCACGGGCACGTTAAAGGGTATGGGCATCATGTAGGGCCCCATCATTCCCGTCACAAAGGCCATGGGGATGAAAGCAAGCACCACCGTCAGCGTCGCCAGGATCGTGGGCATGCCGATCTCGTTCACCGCCAGGATAGCGGCCTGCAGCCGGGAGTGCTGCTGCAGTTTGTAGTGACGGTGAATATTCTCGACCACGACGATGGCGTCATCCACCAAAAGGCCCAGGGACAGGATGAGCGCAAAGAGCGTAATTCGGTTGATGGTCTGGCCCGCCACCATGCCGATGGCAAGGGTGAGGAACAGGGTCAGCGGGATGGCAAGCGCTACAATGGCTGCCTCGCGCCATCCGAGGGTGAAGAACAACAGGACGATCACCACGATGATCGAGACCACCAGATGGAACACGAGCTCGTTCACGGCATCGTTGGCGTTCTTCCCGTCATTTCGTGTGACGGTGACGCTGATTCCAGCGGGAATCTTGGTCTTCTTGAGCTTATCAAGCTTCGTCAGAATTTCGCCCGAGATCTGAACGGCGTTCAGCTTCTGCCGTTTCGCAAGCGCCACGGTCACAGCTGGCCGTTCGGCCCCATCACCCTGGGCCGCGAGGCCCTCATGGGCATGCGTGCCAAAAGCGATGCGCGTCAGCTTCACGGTCTCTTCAAAGCCGTCCGTGACCTCGGCCACATCGCCGAGATAGACCGGCTTGTTGTTCGCCACGCCCACGACCGCGTTCTTCAATTCGTTGGCGCTTCCGAAGAACCCGCCGGTCTCGAGGGTCATTTTTTTGTCCCCCTGCTCCAGGTCTCCCGAGATCAGGTTCGCGTTCGAAACCGTGATGGCGCCGGCGATCTGGAGCACCGACAGGCCGTAGCCTGAAACGCGCAAAGGATCGAGCGTCACGCGCACCTGACGGCTCCGGCCGCCGACAACGACCGTGTTGCCCACTCCCGGCACCTTCCGCAGTTCATCGAGCGCATGATCGGCAACGAGCCGGAGCTGCGCGTCGTCATAGTTCGATCCGGGCGCGGCCGAGAACGTGATCGCCACGATCGGCACGTCGTCCACATCAATGGGTTTCACCAGCGGCTGCGAGGCCCCCGGAGGCGCGAAGTCCATGTTGGACATCAGCTTGTCGTACAGCTTCACCAGTGACCGCTCCTTGTCCTGGCCCACGAAAAACTTCACCGTGACCACGGACAGGGAGTTCATCGAAACCGAGTAAACATCCTCGACGCCCGGGAGCTCCCAGAGCTTTGCTTCGAGCTTTTTTGAGACCAGCTCCTCTACCTCTTTGGCGCTCGCGCCGGGCAGCATGACCATCACGTTCGCCGCGGGAATGGTAATCTGCGGGTTCTCTTCGCGAGGCGTGAACCAGAGCGCGAACAGCCCCAGGATCGTCGTTGCC
>JANPMZ010000381.1:0-5716 GCA_031427195.1 Nitrospirota bacterium | reverse complement strand
CAGTTGTTGCGTTGCTTCACACTATCCATAAGATGTGTTAACCGTTTCGGCGAGTGGCCGGGACAAAACCTAAAGAGGAGGATACACGATGAAGAAGTTTCTTGCAGTAGCAGTAATTGCAGCAATGGCGCTTATGGCCGTTCCGGCCTTCGCGTACGACGTGAAGGTGGACGAAGATACCTTCGCAAAGGTCGGCACAAAGGCCCAGATCCTGCTGGGCAATACCATGAATGACCCGGGCGACAATGAAGTTGATATTACGGCGGCGAACGCCCGCATATACTTCTCGGGCCAGGTTACGAATGTCGTGAAATTCGGGTTTAACTATGATTTCGCCCTTAGTGGCGCTGGAGCGGGCGGCGGACGGGCGACCGATGTGTTCGTGATGCTTGACTTCATGAAAGAGCTCAAGGTCATTACCGGTGTTTACCGCGTGGCCTTCTCCCGCCTCGCTCTCCAGGATTCTTATCAGTATATCCTGGTGTCCGGTCCGGAAGTTGCCAACAGCGCGGCGCCTGTCGCCGGCCCCGGTCTCGCCACGTACCGGAACGCAGGTGTCACTGCCTGGGGTGACCTGATCGACGGCAAACTCCGCTATAACGTTGGTCTCTGGGACGATGATTACAATCCTTATGGAGTTAATGCCGCGCTTGGTTCGAGCGACGACAATTTCATGACAACTGCTCGGCTGGTGTTCAATATCCTGGACCCTGAAAAAGGCTATACCTGCGCCGGCTGCTACCTGGGCAAGGCCAGGACGGCGAACATCGGTCTCGGCTATCTGCAGCAGGATTATCGGGTAACAGGCGCGGGCACCAAGACCGCCAAGTCCATGACTGTGGACGCTTTCGTTGATATGAACGGGCTCACTGTGGAGGCCGCCTACTTCGTAACCGATAAAGACAACAACCCGACCGCAGCAAACGGTGGCGAGAAACCAGCAGGCTTCTATGCCGAGGTCGCCTATCTGATCAACAATACGATCCAGCCCGCGGTCCGGTTCGAGAGCTTTGACAGCGACAAAGGCACGCTTGCCTCAACAAACCTGGATTACAACAAGATGGTTGCCGGCGTAAACTATCTCTTTGACGGCCAGAATGCGAAGGTCGGTCTCGAGTATTCCAAGAAGGATTTCGATCTTTCCACGACGGTTGATGTGGACAACCTGTTGGTCATGCTCCAGGTGCAGTTCTAAGCGCCTGATAGCATAGTATTAACGTAAGCTAATATTATATCCCCCGGCGGAGAAATCCCCGGGGGATTTTTTTGTAATGTAGCGCGACGGATTGATTCGACTCCTTGAAAACCGCTTCCCCGGGGTCTTTGTTCTTGCGCACGGTTTTTCTTTATGTTAAGGTTGTTGCCGGATGTTTAACGACCTGGCGAGGGAACGAGTATGAGAAAAATAGTGGTTCTGTTCATTCTGTTTGCGGCAATGCTCGCCCCTGCTTATGCTGCAGAAAGTTCCTTCGGCCTGGAAGAACATGCTACTGTTGAAGAATTTGTTGACGCGATCGTTGCTCATTTTCCAGAAGAGCAGGACAACGTGCCGGGCAGGCCCCGAACTCCCCGGAGAAAGCTCAAACTGGCGGTCATTCCCGAAGCGAAAGACCGGGTTTATCTGGTCCCCGAACTTTTACGACGTTTGGCTGCTTCCGGCAGGCTCGATATCCTCGATACCGGAAAGACGACGGCATATCTCAAGGACAAAGGACAGGCCGGGCCGGCCCTCGCCAAAGAGATGGGGAGGGTTTTTGAGCTCGACGGGATACTGGCGATCAGGGCATATCCTTTCAATGGCAAGCAGCTTGTCGTTGCCAGGATATTCCCTACTGCCGGTCCTCAACCGCCGGACTCGCTTCTGGCGCTTTTAGACCTCAGGCCGCAGACGGCTGCCGGAGCAGATGCCCTGCCGCTTGTGGTGTCCGCAAAAGAGCGGGGCGTCGCAATCCCGGACCTCCCTGTGGCGGCGAGATACTTTTCCGTGGCTGACATGGACGGCGACGGCACGGACGAGTACGTGTTCTCCGACGGGAGCAGGCTCTCGGTTTACCGGCTTGAGCCCTCCGGCTGGCATCGGGTCTGGGTCCAGTCCGAGGCGGAAGGGGCGGGACGAAAGCACCTGTTTCTTGATGTTGCGGACGTGAACGGCAACAACAGGCCGGAAATATTCGTGACGTTTATGGGAGACAGGCGGAACGTCTCGTCGTCGGTGTTCGAAGCGGAGCAGGGAACGTTCCGCCGAATCGCGGAGCTGTCCGGGTTCCTGCGGGTCCTGGTCTCTCAAAGACGCGGTCTGGTGCTGCTGGGGCAGGAGTATGACGAGATCCGTTTCTTCAGCGGAGCGCCGCGGGAGTATTCCTGGTCCGGGACCGGCTATGTCGCCGGGGCTGAATTTTCGCTCCCCAAGGAAAGCAATCTTTTCGGATTCGTCTTCGCCGACTTCGGGGAACCACACACTCTCATCACGACGCTCGACGAGAGGGGCCGGTTGAGCGTTTATTCCCGGGGGACCTTGATGTGGAAAAGCGAGGAGCGCTACGGCGGAAGCGAGACGGTGGCAGTGGAGTCCTCGTCCGACGCCTACAATCTGATACAAAAGGTGGCGCTGAAAGGGCGGTTTTTTGCGCAGGACCTCGACAACGACGGGAAGGACGAAATCATTATTCCACGAAACCTCGGGAGTGAGGATTTCGCTTCCCCGGGCGAAGCAGAGCTTTACGTTCTGGAATGGACGGGCGCGCGGCTGGAGCCGCGGCTCGTAGTGAAGAAGGTGCCGGGCGCAATCCTCGACATCCGGACCGTGCGCAGGGACGCCGGGGAGGCGCAGGCGCCGGTTCTGGTGGAAATAAAGGCAGGCGTCTTTTCAAAGGCAGGGTCGCGGCTGATCGTCTATCCGCTGAAGTGAGAAGCCCGGCGGAATGCGCCCTGGGATTTTTTGTTGTTGCCGGGGTGAATGTATTGTGATAAATTTAAGGCATGAGAAAAAATGAAAACCTGGCGAAGGCATTTTATGACATCGGCAAGGGGTTTCCGGGTTACTTGCTTCGCCGACCGTTCAAGTCTTTGCTCTTGCGTCCGAAAACCGGGCATGGTAGATTCTGGGAAGATGATAAACGGAGGCAAGGCGAGAAATGAATAAGGCAGCCGGTGGTTTTGCATTTGCATTGTTGCTCACAGCCTCTTTTTTAGATGCTGGCCAGTCCAAAGACCTTCCTGACAATCTCACGTTTACGACCACTGACAATAAAACCATTGCTTCGGCTGAGCTCAAGGCCTCGCCGCTTGTGCTGATGGTCGGCGCGGCCTGGTGTCCCGAGTGCAGGCAGAAGGCCTCGGAAGTGCAAAAGGCCTATCTGCTGTACAAGGACAGGGGTGTGCGGTTTCTGTGCGTGCTTGGAAAAAGCAGTGACGAAGACCTCGCGGAGTTTCGGGAAACCTGCAAAATTACCTACCCGGTAGTAAAGGACAACGGCCTGGCCGAGGCGCTCGGGGTGCGCGTGATCCCGCAGACGTTCTTCTACGCCAAAGGCGGCGTGTTCTCGAAACGGATCATGGGCGTCGCCACCCAGAAAGAGCTCTTGTCGAACATCGAAACTATTTTGCGCTTGAGCAAGTAGTCGGTCCCGGTTTGCGCGATTTCTCCACGCTTCTTTCGGATCTCAGCTCACGACAACGCGCTTGCGCTTCGCTGATCCTTTGCCTCCATCAGGCCGAGCGGAGCTCCAGGCTGTCGAACACGCCCGGCGCACAAAAAACCCGGAAAGCGCAAGGCTTTCCGGGTTGTCAATTTCAGAGAAGTATGTTGCTTCAGCTTAGAAGTAAAAATTCGCTTTGACGCCTGTAGTACGGGTGCCGAAATAGGTTTTATCCGCAATGCCGTCACTGACCTGACCAAACCCAAGGCCTACTGAACCCTCGAGACTGAACTGTTTGCCGAGGAAATATTCCGCGCCGAACATTGCGGAAAGATCAATGGCGCTCAGGTCGTCAACCTTTACGCCGAATGCGTCCTTGGTAGATAGGGTAGCGTAGGTAAGTTGTCCTCCGACAAAAGGCGCGAAATCATCATTTTTCAGATATTTTCGCACGCCGCCGGTGAAGCTGAAATAAGTTGAATCCCAATCGCCGCTACCGATTTCGAGTCCGAATCCGCCTACGATAGCGATGTCCTTGGTGATTAAATACCGCGCACTAAGGTCGACAACGTTACTTACGACGTCAGTTACCGCGGGAGTGGTATTACGACTGAATACACTGTCCCCCATGCCCACGCTGATGTTCATAGCTCCCTGCTGCAGGCTGTTTGCCGCTGATGCACTTCCTACTCCGATAGCTGCCACCAATGCGAGTGCCAATGCGATAATAATACGATTTTTCATCTTAGTCTCTCCTTTTAAAATTAGAATTTAGAATCTACTGAAAAGGTGGAGCAGAACTGCTAAAACAAGCGTTCATGGCACATCTACGTTCAGACTGTGTAGTCTTTTAGGAACTTCACCCCTTTCCGTAATCAGGGCTGCAAAAAAACGCATCCTCATACTTTACGTACTTATCTTTATATAGCGTCTGGCATATTGTGTCAAGTTTTTTTTGTTATGTTTTTGGGATTGAACATATATATATGCGTAACACAAAAAACCCGGAAGGCATTAAGCCTTCCGGGTTTTTCTTATTTGGATTTGGAACTGTGATCACTCAGACATACGGTAGTAATGCCATATAGTTCGTCATTCCCGCGAAAGCGGGAATCCAGAAACAATGCGAAAACACTGGATTCCGGGTCAAGCCCGGAATGACGGATTTTACTAATGACCATCTTAGTACACCGCATGAGATCCAGTCCCAGGTTTTTCCTGACCCCTGACCCCTGGACCCTGTCCTACGGATTCTGCAGCTTCGCCGCCTTGACCACATGCTTCAGCAGCACACGGGTCGTGACCGTGCCTACACCGCCCGGAACCGGGGTGATGGCCCCGGCTACTTCTTTGACCGCCTCGGTGTTCACGTCACCGACGAACTTGTCGCCCTCGGGATTGATGCCCACATCCATGACCGTGGCGCCCGGTTTGATGTAATCTGTCGTGATCATCTTTGCCCTGCCGATTGCTGCGACGACGATATCCGCCCGCTTGCATACGCCGGGCAGGTCCTTTGTCTTCGAATGACAGACCGTGACCGTGGCGTTCTCTCCCAGGAGCAGCATGGACATGGGTTTGCCCACGACCATGGAGCGACCGATGACCACTGCATCCTTGCCCGCCATCGGGATCTCATAAAAGCGGAGCATCTCCATGACGGCCTGCGGCGTCGCCGGCGGGAATCCGGTCATATCGCCGGCCATGATCTTGCCGGCATTCACCGGGTTGAAGCAGTCAATGTCTTTCTCCGGAGAAAGCACATATTTCACCACATCCTCGCTGATCTGTTTCGGGAAGGGCCGCATCACAATGATACCGTGGATGTTCCTGTCGGCGTTCCGCTGCTTCAGGAGGTTCACAAACTCTTCCTGGCTCAGGGAGCCTGCAAACTGTTCGATCTCGCAGAGGATGCCGTTCTTTTCAGCCATCTTTTTTGCGCTGTTCGCGTAAAAAACTGAATCAGACGCCTCGCCCACAATCATGATCCGAAGGGCCGGGTTGATGTTTTTTGCCTTGAGCTCCTGGACATCCTTCTGGATATCCTGGTCCATCTTCTGCGCAACTTCTTTTCCCGT